>DASRLM010000656.1:0-19081 GCA_035648455.1 Puia sp.
TAAATTCAATCTTTGATCATACCCCATGGCCAGCCGGATTCTCACCCATATCAAACAGCTCATCGGCACCCGCGAAATTTCAAAACCCCTTTTCGGAACTGAACTCGCCGGGCTCCCCGTACTAAACAACGCCTACCTGATCACGGAAGGAGAGGAGATTGCAGGGTACGGAAGAATGTCCGACCTGCATCATGACCACCCGCAGTTACCCGCGGAGGAAACGGATTGCAGCGGACGCCTGGTGCTGCCCTGCTGGTGCGACAGTCACACCCATCTGGTATTTGCGGGCAGTCGCGAAAACGAATTTGTGGACCGGCTGCGGGGATTATCCTATGCGGAGATCAGCGCCGGGGGAGGTGGTATTCTCAGCACGGTGCAGCAGGTGGCCGAAGCCACGGAAGATGAACTCTTCCAACTGGCCTGGAAACGCCTGGGAGAAATCAGCCGGCTGGGCACCGGCGCCGTGGAAATTAAAAGCGGTTATGGATTAACGGTAGAAGACGAGCTGAAAATATTGCGGGTGATCAAAAAACTTAAACAGAAATCCGCCCTATCCGTCCGGGCCAGCTTTTTAGGAGCCCACAGCTATCCGCTGGCCTATCGCGAAAACCACGAAGCTTATCTGCGGCTGATCATGGATTTCATGCTCCCGGTGATAGCCCGGGAAAAACTGGCCGATTACATCGATGTGTTTTGTGAAAAAGGATTTTTCAGCCGCGCAGAAACGGAAAGTATATTAAAAGCCGGCCTGCGCCATGGATTAAAACCCAAACTGCACTGCAACCAGCTCAGCAGTATAGGCGGCATACAGACGGGCATTAAACTGAATGCGGTTTCACTGGATCACCTGGAAGTGATGTTGAAAGAGGACCTGGAGAGCTTTAAAACGTCCTCCTGGAAAGGATGCTGCACCCTGCTGCCCACAGCCGCTTTCTTCCTGGGCCTGCCTGCCCCGCCGGCCAGAAAGCTTATTGAAACGGGATGCGCAGTCGCCCTGGCCTCTGACTACAATCCGGGTTCCGCTCCCGGAGGCAATATGAACCTGGTGGTTTCGCTGGCCTGTATTCAAATGAACCTGCTGCCGGAAGAAGCCATAAATGCAGCAACCCTCAATGGAGCCTTTGCCATGGAACTGGACGATTCCTGCGGTAGCATTACGAAGGGAAAACTCGCCAGCCTGATCATTACCCGTCCCATTCCTTCTCTCGCTTATATGCCCTATGCCATTGGTTCAAATCATATTGATCAGGTAATGATCCGGGGGGAATTCATCAGTTAATAGATCGTATATTCGGCAGATACTTGAATCAGCAGGCATCCATGGCATTATCCAGAAAAAAAAATACCCCTGAATTCATCGAATCCGTTTCCCGTCGCAGTTCCCTGTTGAACCTGACCGATAAAAAAGAAGGGCTCGATTTTCTGGTTTCTTTTTTTTCGGCAGTCAGACCGGGTAAAACGAAGGATAGAAAAGATGCGGCGAAAAATATGGAATGGGTGCAGGATCAAATGGGCACCCATCCGATCCTGCTTACCAACCTGAAGCTTGCGCTGCTTTCCCAACTGGTGAATACAGATCTTTCCGCGGCCTTAACCGAAAGCGGGATTTCTCTTGCCGGCGGTTTCTGGCAGGAACTCTTTGGCCGGATACGGCACAAAATTCTACCAAGCCTTCAGAATGAGAATGATTTTTTATATGTGGTGAACCGGATCTTTTTTCTGGAGAACGATTATCAATGGGTAGAACATATACCCCATGAACTTTGGATACGCTTCTTTGAAGCGCTCGGCCTGTCCATTCACGTGGATGACCAACGCATCATCGTCCAGCTGGTGCATTCCATCAAAATACTGAGTTTCCAGGTGGCGCGATTTGGACTGGAGAAAGAAATATATGATCATCTGCCGCCGGAAGATCAGGCAGAGAATCCTTTTCTTGACCAGAACAGCATCGTACAGCAACTGGAAAGGCACATCCAACATCCGGAAGAAGCGGGAAGAATAAAGGATCTGTTTGCGGCATTGAAAGGACGGCTCCGGAAGCAGTTACAGTTAATTGGCTACATCCGGCAGAATCATTCCATCAGCGGCACCAGCCTGCACCAGACCTATTCACTGGTGGTGTTGGAAAATAAGCTCAACCGGATGCTGCTGATACTTGACGTGCTGGATACGGACCAAAGTTTCAATACAGCCAATTTCGTCAGCTTTTTTAAGACCCTGGTGCGGAATGAAAACAGAAAGAACAGTATCCGTGAATTCCTTTCCCTCAACCTGGGGTATCTCGCCTATCAGATCGCTGAACACAAAGGAACCAAAGGAAGCGCCTACATCACATCGAACCCCAAAGAATATCGCAGGATGATCTGGAGTGCCATGATGGGGGGCGTCATCATCTCTTTTGTTGCCATTATTAAAAATCTGATTTCTAAAACGCAGCTTCCTATTTTCTGGCATGGCTTTGCCTACAGCGTAAATGACGGTGCCGGTTTTGTTCTGATCGATGTTACCGGATCCACCCTGGCAACCAAGCAGCCGGCATTTACAGCCAGCGCGGTGGCCAGTTCACTGGATACCAAACAGAATACCTTAAAGCCAAACCTGTATAACCTGGCGGTGACCATAGCCAAGGTATCCAGGAGTCAGTTCGCTTCTTTTCTGGGAAACCTGGTGATCGTTTTTCCCGGAACCTATCTGCTGGCCTGGTTGTTTCATCGGCTTACTCATTCGCGGCTCCTGGAAACCGGAGAAGCCATGGCGGTACTGGAAAATCAGCATCCCTGGCACAGCCTTTCCCTGCTGTATGCCTGCAATACCGGTTTTTTTCTTTTCCTGAGCGGGATCATTGCCGGTTACGTACAAAATAAGATCCGGTATGGACACATTGGGGAACGGTTGAAAAATCATCCGCTGTGGCGGGTGACTTCTTCGCCGGAAAAACTCCATCGCCGGTCAGCATACATTGAGAAGAATGCAGGAACCATTGCCGGCAGCGTATCCCTGGGATTTATGATTGGTATGTCTTCCGTCGTGAGCAAATTCATCGGGCTGCCATTCGATGCCCGCCACATCACCATCTCATCGGGAGAAGTTGCCTCTGCAGTTTATAGTCTGGGTTTTGAAAATATACCGCCCCTGTATTTACTCACGGTATTCCTGGGTGTGCTGGGCATCGGCCTTTTAAATTTTGTGGTCAGCTTCGGCTTTGCTTTTATTGTAGCGGTCAGATCCCGTGGCGTCCATCTCAGGGATTACCCGGAATTCCTGGGCATCCTGTGGCGTTATTCCTGGAAAAGGCCGTTGGATTTCATCCGTCCCCGCAGACATCTTCCCGAAACAGAATGATTTTCTTTCCTTAACATTGTGGATACAGACAATACCATGCCCGTCATCATCGAATGTGTTCCCAATTTCAGCGAGGGCCGCGACCCCGCCATCATTCAATCCATCTCCGCCGAAATTGAATCGGTGGAAGGCGTTCGTTTGCTGCACGTGGATGCGGGAAAGGCTACCAACCGCACGGTGATGAGCTTTGTGGGACAACCCGCAGCCGTGGTGGAAGCCGCTTTTCTGGCCATCAGAAAAGCCGGGGAACTGATTGATATGCGGAAACATAAAGGGGAACACCCCCGTATGGGCGCCACAGATGTCTGCCCCCTGATACCCGTCACCGGAATTTCGCTCGAAGAAACCGCTGTGTGGGCCCAAAAACTCGGAGAGCGGGTGGGGAAGGCGTTGTCCATTCCCGTTTACCTCTATGAGTCCGCCCAAAAAGATAAATCCCGCAGCAATTTATCGATTATACGTGCCGGTGAGTATGAAGGATTTCCCGAAAAAATAAACCGGCCGGAATGGAAACCGGATTTCGGCCCCGCAGTTTTTGATATGCAGCGGGGCGCCACGGTGATCGGGGCCAGGGATTTTCTCGTGGCTTATAATGTAAATCTCAATACCACTTCTGTTCGCCGCGCCAACAGCATTGCGTTTGATGTACGGGAAGCCGGCAGAATAAAACGCGATGGCGATCCGGTGAACGGAAAGATCGTAAGGGATGAAAACGGCGTTCCGGTGAATATTCCCGGTTCCTTAAAATCCGTCAAGGCCATCGGCTGGTATATTGAAGAATACGGGAGGGCACAGATTTCCATGAACCTGACAAATTTATCGGTAACCCCTTTACACCTGGCCTTTGACGAGGTTTGCCGCAAGGCTGAACAAAGGGGGATCCGGGTGACGGGCAGCGAACTGGTCGGGCTCATTCCCCTGCGGGCCATGCTGGATGCGGGAAAATATTTTTTGAAAAAACAAAAGCGGTCGGCCGGTGTTTCTGAAAAGGAACTCCTTCGCACGGCCATTCTTTCCATGGGCCTGGATGAACTCCAACCGTTTAAGCCGGAAGAAAAGATCATTGAATACCTGCTGAAGGATAAATCTTCCGAAAAAATGATTCATTTATCGTTGTCGGATTTTGCAGATGAAACGGCCAGTGAAAGTCCCGCACCCGGCGGCGGATCCGTGGCCGCCTATCTGGGCGCTCTTGGCGCCTCCCTGGCTGGCATGGTGGCCAATTTATCCGCGCATAAAAAGGGCTGGGAGGATCGCTGGGAATATTTCAGTGACTGGGCCGAAAGCGCCCAAAACAGTAAAAATGCCCTGTTGCATCTGGTTGATGCCGATGCCCATGCTTTCCGCGATGTCATGCTGGCCCTTGCCCTTCCGAAAACCACCGATACAGAAAAGGCGCTTCGGAAGAAAGCCATTGACGAAGCAACAGCCCGCGCGATCGATGTGCCTTTCCAGGTAATGAAACTGGCCTTGCATTCCATGCAGCTTATTAAGGCCATGGCAACCGACGGGAATCCCCATTCCCTTTCCGACGCCGGTGTTGGTGCCCTTTGTGCACGAAGTGCAGTGCTGGGCGCTGGTTTGAATGTGCGGATTAACATCACCGGACCGGAAATGAAAGAACAATTCTCGGCCACACTCGCCGAGGCAGGAAAAATGGAGGCGCAAGCGGTGTTGCTGGAGTGGGAGATTTTACAATTGGTGAATCTGCATTAAATGCGGTTGACGGATGACCGTTGACAGTTGACCGATTTCAGGCGCGGATTCGCAATAAAAGGCGGTCAACGGTCAACCGTCAACACCTAAAATGGTATCCCAATATTCACATACCCCATTACCCTTTTCCATTGATCGCAATACATGGCGCTCAGTTCAAGCGGACCCAGGGCGAAGTTGTAGGTAAAGCTGAGTGCATAGCCCGAAAGGAAATCAGGACTGTTATAGAAGTTGCTTTTACCGACGAAATTATTGAACAGCACATTTGTTTTCCCGGTCAGGAAAATATTTCCGAACAACTGATAACGCAGTCCCACTTCCAGGGCAGCCATGCCTGAGGAATAAAATGATCCTTCGCGAAGTCCGGCAAAAGTTATCTGGTTGTGAAAACTGGGGGTAAGTCCGCCTATGGAAAATTCATTCATGATATTTCCCTTGTACCTGAAATTGATGCCGGACTGCAAATGAACAAGCAACGTGCTTCTGCTGCTCAAAGGAGAATAACTTTCAAAGTGAAACAGCAACCGCGGATAGGGATTATGGGCAGCGGCGGTGTCCATATCGAGATTATTGGATTGCAACTGGATATCCGGATTTTGTTGGAACACCCAGTCTCCTTCCAGTTCCGTTTTAATTCCCCTGCGCGGAAGCACCGGCTTATCCAGTGAATTGTGTTTTACGTAAACATAAGCCGAAATAAAATCATTTGTTCCCTTATAGGCCAGGGTGGAAGAAATGGAAGGCTTGTACCGGATCCATTCAAAACGGGAACCCGTACCCACCGTCAGGTTCCGGTTCGTTGAATAGCCCATCCGGAGATCGGTAACAAAATAATTCTGGTTATAAATACCGGCTTCTTTGGTATCATTATAAGAAGTAATGTTAAACTGGTCAAACTGGGTGGATAATCCAAGGGCGAACTTTCTTCCTCTTCCGAGATATTGAAGGTGTTCGCCCCGAATGCGGAAATTTTCTCCGATATCAATGGTGGCCATACTCCTGGAACTCGGAGTAAAAAAATCACGGCTGGTCAGGTTCAGGATGGCGCTGATGCCACTGAACTGGTTGTAATGCAGGCCGATTTTTCCAAAAGTCAGGGGATTTTCAGTGACGTCAAAAATGATCTTTGAACCTTTATCCGGCCGTGGAACAAGCGAGTAAACGATCCGGTTATAGTACCGCGTTCCACCTTCGCGGCGGATCATATGGGCCAGGTTTTCGGGCGTGTATTTCCGGTGGGTGAGTAAACCCATCGTATGTATGAAAAAATTTTCGGTGGTATGATTCAGGCCACGCACCTCATATTCATTGATCAATACGGAATCCGTTACCGGCAACTCTTTTTTTGCTTCATGCGGCCCGTAAAGGGCATTGAGGGAATCTGCCAGCCTTTTCAGCCGGGGATATAATTTCCTTCCTTCCACAATGCCGGCTTCTATAATTTCATCGGCCTGCGAAAAGCTGCCCATGTTGAATTTATCGAGTGGCGTCTGAACATAGATATCGCACAAAGGCACTTCCCGTTTGGTATCATCGGCTTCCCGGAAAAAGGCAACCTGCAGCAAAACCTGCAGGGCATTATTCACTTTGTTGGCGGCCAGCAAGCCCTGGGACACGTTGCTGCCGATCACGATCTGTGCCCCCATTTCCTTTACGTCCCTGACCGGGAAATTCCGGATAACACCGCCATCCACCAATCGTTTACCGTCATAATCCACGGCAGTGAATACAGAGGGGATCGCCATGCTGGCGCGAACGGCCGATACCAGCTCGCCGCTGTCCAGCACCACCGCTTCACCCGTGGAAAGATCCGTGGCAATACATTTAAAAGGAATCGGAAGCTCGCTGAAATCCTTGATCTGATGGGCAGAAAATAATAATTCGGAAAACTTGAGCCATAATTCCTGCCCCTCGAGCACCCCGGTATTCAGCCTGAAAAAATGATTCACCCAGGGAAGTTCAAGATCATATTTATTGTATTCGCTCTTTTCTTCCATGATGATGTTCCTCAGGGAACTCTGGTTGGATAACATCAGATCCCAGTCCATATCATGCGCCACCTTTTCTATAGAGTCAGCAGAATAACCGGCCGCATACAGGGATCCGATGATGCTCCCCATGCTGGTACCGGTAATATAGTCAATGGCTAGCCCGGCTGAATCTATTGCTTTGAGAATGCCGATATGGGCAAGCCCTTTCGCACCGCCGCCACTCAGGGCAAGGCCGATTTTTGGTCGTGTGGTTAAATGGTCAGGTATTTGAGCAAACGCATCAGGGATGAATGAGCAGAGAAAACAGCCAACAAAAAAACAGTTCCGGCCAACGGTACGAAAAAACGATAAACGGTTAATAATTGAAAACTTTATGAATAAAATTAGGGAAACCAAGGGAGGATTCCATATCTGCTTTAGGTGTTGCTTTCTTCCAGTTCCATAAGCCTTTCCAGGGCGGTATCATAATCCAGCCGGACCTCTGCCAGAATCTGTTCCGATTTTTTATAGGCCATTTCCGCATCCCGGAATTTATTTTTATCGGCATAGATTTCCGGTGCTGAAAGCTGTAGCTCCAGTTTAAGGCATTCCTGCTTTAACAGACGGATCTTTTCATCCAGCTGATCCACGATCCGCTGTTGCTTCTGCAGTTGCTTTTTGGCCTCTTTGTTAATGGGTTGCTGAACCATGGCCGGTTTAATGGGTTCAACCACCGGCTTTTCATTTTTTTGTTTTGCCCCTGATGGTTTTGACTGGGCATTCATTCTCTTGTTCCATTCCACCCATTCCGCATAGGGCCCTTTAAATTCTTTTATTTTCCCCTGATCAATTTCCCAGATCTTATTGGCCGTTTTGGAAATGAAATAACGGTCGTGGCTCACCAGGATGTAACTGCCTTCGTATTTGTTCAATGCTTCGGCAAGCAGTTCACAGGAATGGATATCCAGGTGGTTGGTGGGCTCATCCAGAAGCAGGAAATTGGCCTTCCCGGCAATCGTTTTGGCTAGCGCCACCCGTGCTTTTTCACCGCCGCTCAAAACCCGGATCTTCTTGTCCACATCGTCGCCGGAAAACAGAAAGCAGCCCAGCAGCGTCCGCAATTCGAGTTCATTTTTCTGGCTGCCGCACATTTTCATTTCTTCCAGCACCGTATTATTTACATTCAGGGATTCGAGCTGATGCTGTGCATAAAAGCCTTCTTCCACATTATGCCCCCAGTTGCGCGTGCCTGAAAATTCTTCGGTTCCTCCAATAATGCGCAGCACCGTGGATTTACCTTTCCCGTTGGCCCCGATCAGGGCTATTTTATCGCCCCGGTCAATTTCTGCATTGGCATCCCGAATAATTTCGATGTCCCCGAATTGTTTGCTGACGTCCTTTAATTCCACCAGCACTTTACCCGGTGTTTTACCGATCCGGAACTGGATGCGCATATCGGGTCTTTCCATTTCCACATTTTCGATGCGGCCCATCTTCTCGAGCCGTTTCATCGCAGACTGCGCCGCGGCAGCCTTCGTGGCCTTGGCGCGGAACCGCTCAATGAATTTCTCCTGCTGGCGGATATAGTCCTGCTGGTTTTCGAATGCCCGCTGCTGTAAAGAGATCCGCATCTCTTTTTCTTTTTCAAAGTAAGAGTAGTTTCCTTTATAAAAGTGCAGGTTCTGCTGGTAGAGTTCCACGATTTCGGTCACCATCCGGTCCAGAAAAAATTTATCATGACTCACGATCACCACCGATCCCTGGTAATGCTGGAGATATTTCTCCAGCCATTCAATGGAGGGCAGGTCGAGGTGATTGGTGGGTTCATCCAGCAAAAGCAGATCCGGTTTCTGCAGGATCATCTTGGCCAGCAGCACGCGCATGCGCCAGCCGCCGCTGAATTCCCGAAAGGGCCTTTGCATGTCCCCTGAGGCAAATCCGAGCCCCTGTAACACTTCTTCCGTTTTATGATGGATGGTATACCCGTCGAGCAGGTCCATTTCATGGAGCTTGTCCGTGTACCGGTTCAGCAGTTCTTCCGCCTCCGGCCCTTCCCGCCGGTTTTCCGCTTCCAGTGTATGCGCCAGGTCTTCCAGTTCTTTTTCCAGGGCGAGCACCTTTTCAAATGCGCCCATGGCCACCTGCAATATGGAATCGCCGGTATCAAAACTCAGCAGGTCCTGGTGAAGATAACCAATGCTGGTGCTGCGGCTCCGCTCCACAGAACCCGACGACGGAGAATATTCACCGGCCAGTAATTTTAATAAAGTCGACTTCCCGGTTCCGTTATAACCGATCAAACCGATGCGTTCATTGGGCTGAATATGCCATGTGGAATCTTCCAGGATGGTCCGGGCGCCAAACTCAAATCTTACATTCTGCAGTCCTGCTAACATAATTATCAGATGGGGATTAATTCAAACGCGCAAAAGTAAAGCAAATGTTTTTACAATTATCTTTGATTAAATTCTACTTATGAAGAAGGCCCTTTTGCTGATTGTGGTTTTGGCGGCTGCCCTGGCAATTACCTATCTGCTCCTTCACCAGAGCAGTTCTTCCGACAAACCCGAAAAGAAAGACAATCCCTTGTCTGTTTCATCCGGCAGTGCAGCCTTTGGCAGGTCCTTTTCCGATATGATGAATGGTTATTACCAGTTAAGCGATGCTTTTGTGGAATGGGATACCGCAGCCATCAGATCCGGTGCCAATAAACTGGCTGTTGGCGTGGACAGTCTGAAGATAAATCAGCTGAAAGCTGATTCGGCCATTATTCTCACGGCGGTCAGCCTGGCAGAATCCATTAAGGGAGAAATTGCCGGTCTCAACGGGGAAACCGACATGGAGCAGAAAAAAAGAGAATTCAACATGATCACCGACATGCTGTACAACCTGATCCGCACCGTACGGTATAATGGCGGCGTCATTTATCACATGACCTGCCCGATGGCTTTTGGTGATTCTTCGGAAGGATTCTGGCTGAGCCCCACCCGTGAGGTGGTCAATCCCTACCTCGGTAAAAAACATCCGAAATACAGCAATAAGATGCTGGACTGCGGCAAAGTGAACGATTCCATTCACTTTGCCATCACGCCATAAGGAATATGATCAGAACGATATTGCTTTTGGGCATTTTATCCTCCGTGTTTTCTGCTTTGGCTCAGAATAAGTTTACCATTACAGGTTATGTGAAAGATACCCTTTCTTCCGAAACGCTGATCGGCGCCTCCATAACGGTCAGTGGGCAGCTGAGGGGGGTAACCAGCAATGGTTTTGGCTTCTATTCCCTTACGCTTCCCGCAGGCCATTATTCGCTTTCCGCTTCTTATGTGGGTTATCAGATCATGAAAACCGAAATTGATCTGAATAAAAACACCGGTTTTAATTTCCTGCTCAATCCGGCGATAACAACCAATGAGGAAGTAGTGGTCTATTCTAAAAAACGCGATGCCAATGTAAAGAATGCCCAGATGGGAAAGATTGATCTTTCCATGGCGCAGGTAAAATCGCTGCCTGTTTTATTCGGAGAGGTGGACATCTTAAAAGTGATCCAGCTTTTGCCGGGTGTCAGCAACGCCGGCGAAGGCAATACAGCACTCTATGTTCGGGGCGGGGGACCTGACCAGAACCTGATCCTCCTGGATGACGCCATTGTGTACAATACCGGCCACCTCTTTGGATTCTTCTCCATTTTCAACGGGGATGCTATTAAGAACACCAGCCTGATCAAGGGCGGCATGCCGGCACAGTATGGCGGCCGTTTATCTTCGGTGCTGGACATTTCCATGAAAGAAGGCAACATGAATAAATTCGAAGTGGATGGCGGCCTGGGACTGATTGCCTCGCGCTTATCCATTCAGGGACCGATTAAAAAACAAAAAGCATCTTTTATCGTCTCCGCCCGCAGAACCTACCTGGATCTTTTAATCAAACCCTTCATTCCCAAAACCAGCAGTTACAGCGGGTCGGGATATTATTTCTACGACCTGAACACGAAAGTGAACTATATGTTTTCCGAAAAGGACAGGATTTACCTGAGCGGTTATTTCGGAAGGGATGTGTTTGATTTTAAAAATGCAAAACGTTCCTTCACCACGAATATTCCCTGGGGGAATACAACGGCCACCCTGAGATGGAACCATGTGTTCAACAGAAAATTATTTGCCAACACAACCCTCCTGTACAACGACTATCGCTTTGCTTTCAACGGATCACAGGATAATTTTCAACTGAGCCTGGCTTCCGGAATTCACGACCTGACGGCCAAAACAGACGTGGATTATTTTATCAGTCCGAAACACAAGGCCCGGTTCGGGGGACTCTATACTTATCATACTTTCACACCCAATATCCTTACGGGTCACCAGGATTCCACCAGTTTTCTGCCCAATAACTCCAATAAGAAATACGCCCGAGAAGCGGCCCTGTATGTTCAGGACGACTGGCAGATCAGCAATCGCTTTCAGCTCAATGCGGGTTTACGCTGGAGCGGATTTGAACAGGTGGGCCCTTATACCATTTATCAGGAAGATGGGAATGGAAATAAAACCGACAGTAGTTTTTACGGACGGGGCAAAAAAATAAAAGCATACGGGGGACTGGAGCCCAGGGCCACGTTGCGGTATTCTATCAACGATGAAACCTCGTTGAAAGGCTCCGTTTCCCGAAACCTGCAATACATCCACCTGGTGAGCAATGCGGGAACAACGCTGCCCACCGATCTCTGGGTGCCGAGCACGTACCGCGTTCAACCACAAACCAGCTGGCAGTATGCTGCCGGCATTTTCCGTAACTTTCACAACAATATGTATGAAACATCCGTGGAGCTTTACTATAAACGGATGGATCACCAGATTGAGTACAAGGAAGGCTATACACCGTCGCTGAATGATCCGGAAGACGCATTCGTTTTTGGTAAAGGACGGAGTTATGGCGCAGAATTTTATCTCAACAAAGCCAAGGGCAGGCTTACCGGCTGGATTGGTTATACATTATCGTGGGCCTGGAGAATATTCCCTGACCTGAACAGCGGAAATAAATTTCCGGCGAAATACGATCGTCGTCACGACCTTTCTGTGGTGGCCACCTACGCGCTCAACAGAAAATGGAAACTATCCGGCGTATTTGTATATGCCAGCGGCAATGCCACTTCCTATCCGGAGAAATTCTACATCATTGAAGGTACGCTGGCGCAGGATTACAGCCGGATCAACCAGTACCGACTGCCGGCCTATCACCGCCTGGATCTTTCGGCAGTCTATACGCCCGGGCATAAAAAGAAAAAGAAAATCCAGGGAAGCTGGGTATTCAGCATATACAATGTGTACAGCCGGCTCAATCCTTACTTTATTTATTTTGATCAAACGGGAAGTCCCTATAACGGCAGTCTGCAGATCCAGGCAAAAAAAGTATCCCTGTTTCCCATTCTGCCCTCTGTTACCTGGAACTTTCATTTTTAAAAATTTGCCGTTTAAAAAAAACAGGGACATCCGGCGTTGCTTTTTTTAAATTCGTGTCTGCTATTTACCCGCGTTATTCCACTAAATTAACGACCATGAAGAAAGTCTGGTTCCTGCCCCTTTTGTTTTCAGCCGCCGCTTTGTTTGCTCAGAACGAAAAACGGGATGGTGCCATGCTGGCCCGGATCCGCGATGAAGGATTGAATCATTCCCAGGTAATGGATATTGCATTTTATCTGACGGACGCAAACGGTCCCCGCCTGATGCAGTCACCCGGCTATTTCAAGGCTGCCAACTGGGCAAAAACAAAACTATCCTCCTGGGGTCTGCAGCGCGTGGCCCTGGAGCCCTGGGGACATTGGGGCAGGGGATGGGAACTGGAAAAATTTTACCTGGCGTTAACGGCGCCTTATTACAAACCGCTGATCGGATTTCCGAAAACTTTTTCAACAGGTACCCGCGGATCTGAACACGCTGCTGTGGTATTACTGGATGCCACGGATTCTGCGGGCCTGCAGGCCTACAAAGGAAAATTGCGGGGCAAAATAGTGATGCTGGTCAGAACGGACAGTTTAGGCCTGGGTTTTGGACCCGATGCCACGCGGTATACGGATGAACAACTGAAAGAACTCGCTGCGTATGATCCGAATCCTCCGGCGCTACCGGCAAAAGCGGTTTCACCTGGTGCACCGGCGCAGGAAAATAATAAACCGGCGCATATTCCCCTTACAGCAGCAAAAATGTTGACGCTGGCCAAGGATTTCGCACAGGCAGAAGGTGCACTGTGCATGCTGAGCACCAGCACCAGAAATTCGGATGGAACCGTATTTGTACAGAATGGAACGGTGTACAGTCCTGAAACACCGGATACATTCAATGATCTGGCGATTTCCTACGAAGACTATATGACGTTGCAACGACTGCTGCAGCATCAGATACCGGTGGAGATTGACATGGAACTGCATACGAAAACATATGCCGGGGATCAGAAAGGTTATAACGTAATCGGCGAAATTCCCGGAACAGATAAAAAACTGAAGGATCAGCTGGTGATGATCGGCGGACACCTGGATTCCTGGCAGGGCGCAACCGGTGCCACAGATAATGCAGCGGGAAGTGCGGTAATGATGGAAGTAATGAGAATACTCAAAACGGTTGGTTTTAATCCCCGGCGTACCATACGGATTGCTTTATGGGGAGGGGAGGAAACGGGATTGCATGGATCTGAAAACTATGTGCGGAATCATTTCATGGATACGGTCACCAGAAAATTCAATGCGGAAGGGGATAAGCTTTCAGTGTATTTTAACCTGGATAACGGAACCGGAAAGATCCGAGGGATTTACCTGCAGGGAAACCAGGCGGCAAAACCTGTTTTCAAGAAATGGTTTGAACCCTTTCATGACCTGGGCGCGGAAACACTCACGCTGAGAAATACGGGGGGAACGGATTTTCTGTCTTTTGATGCCATTGGCCTTCCCGGATTTCAGTTTGTTCAGGATCCCATGGAATATGGCAGCCGCACCCACCACAGCAATATGGACACTTATGACCACCTGAGTGAAAACGATCTGAAACAGGCAGCCACGATCATTGCCTGCTTTGTTTATGATGCCGCCCAGGATGATGAGAAAGTACCGAGGAAGAATTAAAAAAGTTAGAAACGCCGGGGCACCGGATCATTCGATTTTTTTATACTGGAAGGAGATTACGACATTCTTCTGTTCGTTGGAAACAATGCGGACCTCATACTTTTTTTCACCGTCACGGACAACCATCAGGGAGGTATTGGGTGGGATATCGCCCAGATTTTCCGCAACCATTACCAGTTCATGGGGTTGATCGGAAGGTTCAACGTCAATGGTCACTTTAACCGGCTGGTCCGAAATGCGGGCCCTGGAAACGATCAGCCGGTTATCGTAATAAACGGAAACGGTATCGTTGTCAATGGCCCCGTCATCATATATATCCAGGTATACGGAGGTATTATTTACCGTGATCGTTTTAATATGTTCATTGCTGCGGGTGGCCAGCACCCGGGGAATGATGGCCGGAATGGTTTTCTTATCAATTGTTATGGCGCTGTCGCCGCCGTGATGTTGTTGTTCGGGAACCGTGGTAACCGATCTTTTATCCGGTATCGGCAATGGTTTTTGGATGATTACTTTCTTGGGCGGGGTTGTTTTTGCAATCGTTGCGGGCCGTGGTTTTTTGCCGGCTACCGGTGATTTCCGGCAATGGGCGGGAGAGGTTACCAGTTTACGGTTGCCCGGCTCCTTTTTCTTTTCAGCCAGCAATTCCTTTTCCTTTTTTTCCAGAAAAGGTTCCTTCCGAAAATCGGACACCGGAACCTTGTGTAAAAAAATGCTGCCTTTTCCGCATCCTGCTGATAAAGAGTCCTCGGTACTGACGCTGGTATAAGTACCCTGAAGGAATTCATCATCCCCGAGTTTGGAATATTGCAAAAAGCAGGTCATGATGCAAACCTCCCCGCTGGCCATTTTCACCTCCAGCAGTTTTATTTCCCGCAGCAAAACTTTTTTAGATTGTGGATTGAAGGTGCCGGTGGCATCCGCCTTGCCATAGAATTCTGCGTTTTTATAGGAATAGGTAACCGCATGAAAAATATTGCTGGTCTGGGCAATCTGAACTTCTATTTTATACCGGTCATCCCCGGATATCAGTCGTTCAAAACCATCGTTCGACCGGAAATGTCCCCGCCAGATACCCGTAAGGTCCTGGGCATTCAGCAACAGGGGGCCGGAAAGGGCCGTCAGCAGCAACAGGTACAAACGGAGCATCATTTTCATATCCTCACAAATTATTGAATATTTTATTCCGGAGATCCCTGCTGAAAGTTAATCTGGCAAGAGTTTGTTAATTTTGCAACCCTTAAAGAGGAACTATATTTGTCGCTCATGATTAAAATTACTTTGCCCGATGGGGCGGTCCGGGAATTTGAAGCAGGAACAACGGCTATGCAGGTGGCTAAATCCATCAGTGAAGGCCTGGCCAGAAAAGTGATGGCAGCATCCGTGAACGGGGAAGTGTGGGATGCCACACGGCCCATTGAGCAGGATGCCAGCCTTAAACTGCTCACCTGGAATGACCCGGAAGGGAAATCCACCTTCTGGCATTCCTCTGCGCATCTGTTGGCGGAAGCCGTGGAATCCCTTTTTCCCGGGGTGAAATTCTGGGTGGGCCCGGCGGTGGATAACGGATTTTATTATGATATGGACCTGGGTGACAGGCATATAACCGAAGAAGATCTGCGCAACCTGGAATCGAAGATGAATGAGCTGGCCTCAAAGAACAGCATCTACATCCGCAAATCCGTTTCAAAGGCTGATGCGATCGACTATTTCAGGCAGAAAGGAGATGAATACAAACTCGACCTGCTGCAGAACTTAAAAGACGGAGAGATCACTTTTTATACCCAGGGAAATTTTACTGATCTGTGCCGGGGTCCCCATATCCCCGACACCGGATCGATCAAAGCCCTCCGGCTTACCAATATTGCAGGCGCCTATTGGAAGGGAGATGAAAAGAACAAGCAGCTGACGCGGATCTACGGGGTAAGTTATCCATCCAAAAAAGAACTGGATGAATACCTGCTTATGCTGGAAGAGGCCAAAAAAAGGGACCACCGCAAACTGGGAAAAGAAATGGGGATCTACACCATGGATGATGATGTAGGTCCGGGCCTGGTGCTCTGGATGCCGAACGGAACCGTCATCATTGAAGAACTGGAAAAGCTGGCTAAAGAAACAGAACGGGATGCTGGATACCAGCGGGTGGTCACTCCACATATTGCCAAGGAGAATCTGTACCTCACCAGCGGGCATTTGCCCTATTATGAGGACAGTATGTATCCTCCCATGGAACTGGACGGGGTGAAATATTATCTGAAGGCCATGAATTGTCCACACCACCATAAAATATTCGCCGCAGAACCCAGAAGTTACAAGGACCTGCCGCTGAGGCTGGCGGAATACGGAACCTGTTACCGGTATGAGCAAAGCGGGGAACTGTTCGGGTTGATGCGCGTCCGCTGCCTGCACATGAATGATGCGCATATTTATTGCAGCAAGGAACAATTCGCGCAGGAATTTAAGGCGGTGAATGCGATGTACCTTAAATATTTCAAAATTTTCGGCATTGAGAAATATGTGATGCGATTCAGTCTTCATGATCCCGCAGAACTGGGAAAAAAATACATCAATGAGCCGGAACTGTGGTTGGAAACGGAAGCCATGGTCAGGAAAGTGCTCCAGGAAACCGGAACCCCTTATATTGAGGTCTCGGGCGAGGGGGCATTTTACGGACCAAAAATTGATGTACAGATCTGGAGCGCAATTGGGCGTGAATTCACCCTGGCCACCAACCAGGTGGATTTTACCCAGGGAAAAAGGTTTAAACTGGAGTATACCCAACCGGATAATCACCCGGCAACTCCCCTGATCATTCACCGGGCCCCCCTGGGTACCCACGAAAGGTTCATAGGGTTTTTACTGGAACATTATGCAGGGAAATTCCCCTTGTGGCTGGCCCCGCAACAGGTTAAATTGCTTCCGATCAGCGATAAATTTTTACCCTACGCACAAACTGTTCTGGAATCACTTAAAAAAGCGGATATTCGCGCTGGCATTGATGAACGCAGTGAAAAAATAGGGAAAAAAATACGCGACACAGAGCTGGCGCGGGTTCCTTATATGCTGATCATCGGTGAAAAGGAAATGAATGATCAGAAAGTTTCTGTTCGCCGGCAGGGAAAAGGGGATCTGGGCACTCAGGATTTGGAAACATTCATTCGCGACGCAAAAACAGAAATCACTTTAAGGACCGGAGTATAAAAAAAACAAACCTTACCCGGAACTTAACCTTCGTTCACTTAAAAAAAATAAATGGCATTTCCACCGAGACCTCCCAGAGGTAATTTCAATCCCCGATTCAGAAAAGAGCAGCAGCAGGAACACCGCACCAACAGTATGATCCGAGTGCCACAGGTCAGGCTCGTTGGAGAAAACATAACCGTTGGCGTTTATCCCATACAGGAAGCGCTCCGGATGGCCCAGGACCAGGCATTGGATCTGGTGGAGATTTCTCCCAATGCCGATCCGCCGGTATGTAAGATCATTGACTATAATAAATTCCTGTACGAAAAGAAACGGAAGGAAAAGGAAATGAAGGCCAAGAGCAAGGCCTCCGAAGTAAAAGAGATCCGGTTTACACCCAATACGGACGATCACGATTTTGACTTCAAGGCGAAGCATGCCGAAAAATTCCTGAAAGACGGGGATAAGGTAAAAGCTTATGTGCAGTTTAAGGGCCGGGCGATCCAGTTTAGGGAAAGGGGAGAACTGCTGCTGTTGAAATTTGCCGAAAGGTTAAATGAGTTCGGCGTTCTGGAAGGCATGCCCAAAATGGAAGGAAAAAGAATGCTGGCCATCTGGGCTCCCAAATCCCAGAAGAAGAAAGCCTGACGGGCTCAGTCCTCCTAAATATTTCCGGCAAAACGGTCCATGGATATCATCATCATCGGTTCGGGCAACGTGGCTACTGTAGTTGGCCGTAAGATCCTGTCTGCGGGTCATCGCGTTATTCAGGTATATAGTCCTGATCCGGATCACGCTGCGGAACTTGCCAGCCTGCTGCGCGCAAAGCCCATCCGTTCGATGAAAGATCTGGAAAGATCTGCTGACCTGATCCTAGTTTCCATTCCGGACAATGCCTATGCCTCTTTCTTTCAGAAATTTCCGCGAACAGGTTCCTTTGTGGCGCATACTGCCGGATCTGTACCTTTAGCCGCGCTGGGAAATACCGGTGACCGGTATGGCGTTTTGTATCCCCTGCAAAGCCTGCGAAAGGAACTGCAGGCTGTTCCTGAATTTCCTTTACTGGTCGATGCCAATAATCCCGCTGCGCTGGAGGAATTGGAAACATTTGCTGCGGATTTGAGTAATACGGTTATCCAGGCCAATGATGAAACCCGTTTGAAATATCATGTGGGCGCCGTGCTGTTGAACAATTTCACGAATCATTTATTTGCCCTGTCGGAAGACTGGTGCCGGGAGGAAGGGATCGCCTTCTCCTTATTACATCCCCTGATCCGGGAAACCGTGAACAGACTGGAATACCTTTCTCCGGCTACCGTGCAAACCGGACCGGCCATCCGGAGTGATACGCAGACTCTGGAGAAACACCGCCAATTGCTGTCGGAATATCCGGCGCTCTCGGATCTATACGAGGTACTGACCAGAAGCATTCAACAATTTTCCCACAATAAATAATCGGATCAGCCAACATCATGGGTCTCCACTTAAACTAATACTTTTGCAATAAAGCTCCGCAGCCACCTTCGCTAAAGCTTCGGTGGTTGAAAAAGCTTCGGTGGTTGAGAAAGCTACGGAGGCCACGCATTTTCACATTTTCACATTAGTTCCATGGCAACAAACGGTAAAAACCTCCTTGAATCCTTCCAATCCATCTCCTGTTTTATATTTGATATGGACGGGGTATTAACGGACGGGCATGTGCTGGTTTTCGAATCAGGCGAACAGGTGAGACGAATGAGTATAAAAGACGGTTATGCCC
>DASRLM010000657.1:0-2316 GCA_035648455.1 Puia sp.
TGGCCGCACCCCTCAATAAAGGAAATTTTGGTATGGGCGTTTACCTTAGTCCGGAACATGCGGAATATGACAAGGGCTGGACGCTGGATGATAACTGGGCGCCGCATGACGGACTTCCCGCCAGGGAAGGATTTGTGCATACAAAAATGCTGACAACTTCCACGCCCGGAACCGCATTGAGCCTGTCGTTCACCGGAACGGCCGTGGGGATTGCCATTGTTTCGGGCGCAGATGCAGGAACGATTTTATATTCCATCGACCGTGGCGATGAAAAAAAACTGGACCTGTTTACAGCCTGGAGCGATCAGCTTCATTTACCCTGGTATCTGATTTTGGGAAAAGACTTAAAACCTGGAAAACATATTTTACATCTCAAAATCAGCGGAGAGAAAAACAGTCGGAGTAAAGGAAACGCGTGCCGGATCGTTTATTTCCTGGTGAATGGCTGAAACGAGCAACATAATATTTTGATCAATCGTTTGCGTTTTAGCAGGAACCGGTGGATTGAATTTTTATAGAGATCTTCGCACGCGGATAATGAATTCCCTTTAAAAATGAAAAAACAATCCGGATCTTCTTTCCTTCCCGTGCTCCTGTTTATTTTCTTTAGTGCGGGTTGTTCGAATCCCAATACCACTTCGGTTATCAGCAGTCCTTCCCAAGCGGTAACGGTATCAGTGTATGCCGACAGCAGCAGCCGGCTCACATATACCGTGCAATACCGGGGAAAAATGATCGTCGCTCCATCTGCACTGGGCATAACCATCGATCAGCGTGATTTGGGGCAGCATGTAAAAATCGGATCTCCTGTTATTACCGAAACAAACGAACAATATCCCTGGAAGGGCGTACACGCCATGGCGCATAATCATTACCGGGAGGCCGTATTTCCCGTTACGAACGCAGACGGCGGAAACCGGTATCAATTGGAATTAAAAGTTTTTGATGATGGCATGGCCTGGCGGTATGTTGTTCCGTCAACAAAGGTTTCTGTTGTGCAGGGAGAAGTAAGTTCCTGGAAAATACCGGAAGGCTCAACGGTCTGGTACCAGGAAAATATTTTTTATTACGAAGGCTTGTATTACAGCTCCCCGTTAGATAAGCTCGGTTCAAAAAAGATGGGGCCGCCACTCACGTATCAAACCAAAGACGGTCTATATGCCAGCATCACCGAAGCAGCCCTGTACGATTACAGCGGCATGTGCCTGCAATCCGACAGCACCGGCCTGCTGCATGCCGCCTTTGTGAATGATCCGCAGGGTTGGAAAATTCAGGACACCGTGGTTACTCCCTGGCGCGTGGTGATTACAGGGGAAACCCTGAACCAGCTGGTGAATTCGGATATCATCCCCGATTTAAATCCGGCTCCGGACAGCAGTTTGCAACAGGCAACCTGGATAAAACCCGGACGGGCGGTCTGGTCCTATTTTATGCATGACAACGTAACCAGCCTGGGACTCGAGAAATCGTATGCCGATAAAGCAGGACTGCTCGGATTTGAATATTCGGTTGTGGATGCCGGTTGGGAGCAAAGCTGGCCTGCCAGTATGGATTCCCTGAAAGCGCTGGTTGATTATGCCCGGCCAGAAAAAGTGGGGATCTGGGTATGGAAGTCGTATGCTTCTTTAAAAGATGATTCGGTACGTCAGCATTTTTTTAAATCGCTTCATGATGCGGGTGTCGCCGGTGTGAAAATTGATTTTATCGATACGGAAGGGATCAGACAGGTCCGGTTCTACAAAAATGCCTTACAGGACGCGGCAAAGGAAAAGCTGATGATCGATTTTCACGGCGCCGACAAACCGACGGGTTACAACCGCAGTTATCCGAATGAACTGACCCGTGAAGCCATTTATGGCCAGGAATGGCGCACCTATAATCCACAGGGACCGGCAAACAATACCACCATTCCTTTTACGCGTTTTTTAGCGGGACCCGGTGATTGTACCCCAGGTGTGTTCGATAGCAAAAAAGCTTATGGCACATCCCGTGCGCAACAACTGGCGCTGCCCATTATTTTCAATTCTCCGCTGGCCTGCTGGCCCGCAGATCCGGACGTTTATTTGAAAAGCGCCGCGCTGCCCGTCATCAGGGCCATTCCCACCATCTGGGATGAAACCCTGGTGCTGGAACCCAGCCGCATCGGCAGGCTGGCCGCTTTTGCCAGGCGCAAAGACAATGACTGGTTTGTTGCCGTGGCCAACGCAGGCGATGAAAAGAGCATACAAATTCCTTTGAACTTTTTAAACAATGGAAAGTATACAGCCGAAATAATACAGGATGACCTCACAGATCCTGATCATATTTTTTATTCCC
>DASRLM010000658.1:0-5408 GCA_035648455.1 Puia sp.
TTTGAAAATAAGAATTCCTGTAGACTTTCTTTTTTACAGCCGTCCATGGAAATGATGCCTGAACACTTTCCATAAAAAGCGCCCCTTTATACAACAACGTAGCGGAAGGACAAAGCAGTCTGAAATTCTGTATGGTAAGCACCACAGGAATATTTCTTTTGCCGGCGATCCTCACTACCAGAGGCCCCACCGCATAATGCCAGTTGTGTACATGGATCACTTCCGGCTGAAAGTCCCGGATGGCCTTTTTTATCTTTTTTATCCAGATTTACCCAAAATTCTATCTTTTCCGCCAATTCCCCAGAATTACCTGGTGTAAAATGAATCCCGTTGTCCCCTCCCCTGATCATGGATGCCATGGCCCCCAGGTCACTGGCAATAACCGGCGTTCCAACGGCAAATGCTTCGATCAGGGTCATCGGCATTCCTTCAAACCAGATGGATGGGAATATCAGGGTGGAGCAACGGACCATCAGGTCCCGGACGGCTTTCTTATCCAGGAGTCCCAGATAATGAATCCTGGGATTTTCATTACAGGCAGCAATCACCTTTTCCTGCAGGGGACCATCCCCGCCGATATACAAGTCGGCACTTTTATCTTTAAAGGCATCCAAAAGCACATCAATTCCTTTTTCTTCCGCCAGTCGCCCTATAAAAAGAAAAAAATCTTCCCTTTCCACCGGCACCAGTCCCGGATCCTTTATAAAATTGGGTTTGATGGAAAATTGGTTTTCCGCTACGCCCAGCGAAGACGAAATAAATACATTTTTTGCAATATCGGTCTGTACAATAAACCGATCCACCATTTTCCAGGTGCCGATTTTTTTATGGATCCAGATGATGCAGGCCAGCCACCAGGTTTGAAAATAAGAATTCCTGTAGACTTTCTTTTTTACAGCCGTCCATGGAAATGATGCCTGAACACTTTCCATAAAAAGCGCCCCTTTATACAACAACGTAGCGGAAGGACAAAGCAGCCTGAAATTCTGTATGGTAAGCACCACGGGAATATTTCTTTTGCCGGCGATCCTCACTACCAGCGGCCCCACCGCATAATGCCAATTGTGTACATGAATCACTTCCGGCTGAAAGTCCCGGATGGCCTTTTTTATCTTCCCTGCCGAAAACACATTCCACGCAGACAGCAAAAACTGCACAACACCCTTCCCACCAGAAAAATTCTGGAAGGTTAAAGATTTGACCTGTTCCGACTGTTCTAATAATTCAAGCTCCTGTTCAAAAACAGTGTCCTCCCCTCCTTTCTGCTGATACTTATTGTGGATGAAGAGTATTTTCACTTTCTGGTAATTACCTGATGAATATCTGTTATTAATTTCCGGGCAACCTGGCCGGCTTTAAAAACCGCAGCAGAGGCCAGTGCATTTTTTGAAAACCGGTCATAGTCATTCAATATGGTCATAATGCTTTTAATATATTCTTCCTCATGGAATGCAATCGGCAGTAAAAATCCATTCTCACCGCTTTTCAGAAACCGGGCAATATCACCGGCATCGGTTGAAACAACAGGCACCCCCAGGGAAAATGCCTCCGCAATGGCCATGGGAAAACCTTCCTGGGAGGAGGCCATCAGCAGGATTTTCTTTGTTGAATCCACTTCAATAAGCTCATCATTACTTAAGTTTCCCAGAAATTCGATCTTTCCTTTCATGGGCAGCGTGGCCGCCAATTCCTTCAGGGCCTTTTCCTGGGTTCCCATCCCGGCAATGTACAGCGGATTTTCCTGCTGAATTTCCTCCGGTAATTTCGCATAAAGCCTGATTATTTTATCAATGTGTTTCCCTTTTTCCAAACGTCCCGCATGAATGAATCCGCTGCGCACCGCAGGGTCCTTGATTTTCACCGCATGCAGAATCGGGTTAAATATTTTTTTAATACCGGCACTTTCGACACCTACCGTATACAGGAGAATGGCTTTTTTAATGACCCGTTTCTCCATGGATTCAAAAATGGAAGCAAAATATCTTCCGTACCAATACCGGGATTTCAGCATGGGGTTGGAATTGCCATGAAAAATATGGATAAAAGGCGCCTTTCCGTAGGATACTACAAAAGATCCCTCCGGAACATGCGAAATAATCATATCAAACCCGTTCAGGCGTCTTCTTTTCCCCAGCAAATACAAGCCGAACAATAGCCGCCTTGGAATAAACTGTATATCGTGTAAAAAATCGGGGAGAAAAATATAGGTCAGATCAAATGCTTCCCTGAGAAATGGATCCAGATTTTTGGTAAAGGGGGTTACCCCGCCATACGATTTGGACAATGAGGAACTGTTTACAATACCGAGTTTCAGCTTTTTCATTGATTCAGGTTAATATTCATTATGTGCTAACCGTTCGTTTTCCGTTTCCGGTAATCAGGCTTTTATAGAGCTCCATATATTCCACTGTCTTGTTTTTGATTTCAAATTTTTCTCTGACCCAATTACGCGCATGGATACCCATCCGCATCCTGTTTTCCTTGTCATTCAACAGCAGGTCCAACTTTCCCATGACCTGCGCTTCGCTGCTTTGAGCCACTAAATATCCGTTTAACCCGTCCTTAACCAGTTCTTCCGTTCCCCCGCCGCGTGTGGCAATAACGGGTTTACCCATTGCCATATACTCAATGATGGCATTCGATATCCCCTCGTAATAGGTGATGAGCAGGCCAATGTCAATGACCTGTAAGATGGATTCGATATCGGATCTTTTACCCGCAAAAATAATACGGGTATTCAAAAATTGTTCAGGCACCCTGCTTTTCAGTATTTCCAGGAGGGGTCCGCTGCCGATCAGTAAAAAGACAAGATCCTTTCTGGCCATGCACATTTTTATCGCGGCACCAATCAAAGTGCCATAATCTTTCCGGTCGTCAAAACCGGCCACCATGCCCATCACGATCCGGTCCCCCTTGGGACCTCCCAGCATTTCCTGCTCCATTTCCGGTGCTGGCCTCAGGTTCTCAAAACGATTGAAGTCTACACCGTTGTAGATACAGATCGACCTGCCCACCGGCGTCCTGTATGCCCGGATGCCCGCTTCCGAATTCGATACAAACACATCTGAAAACGGGGTGGTTAATTTTACCCTCAGGTAATGTTTATCCAACAGGTTCAAATGATCAGAAGCGTCTGCCAATACGCCGTTGATGAAGGGTATACCGGTAAACAGGTTGGAAACGGACAGGTAGATGCTGGCCATGGTACTCCAGGAATGGATGATATCCGGCTTATAACTGGCGATGATTTTTTTAAGTTTGAATACGACAGACAAATCCTTATTGCTTTTTCTTTCGATGATTTCAAAGGTAATCGGCAGTTTATAAACCATATCATATTCCACAGTTCCGGTTAATGAAATGAGATAAATGTCCACAGGCTCGGGCTGATCTTTCAACCCCCTGATCAACTCCAGCATCCGCCTTTCTTTGCCGCCCCGGAATAAAGAATCCGTAACCATTAAGATTTTCATCTGACTAGTTTTTCATCCATTTGTCGTACCACATCTGAAACATCAGTAAAAACCATATTTTGTAGTCATTTTCCTTTTTTGCGCCGTAATAGCTTTTTTTAACCTGGTCTATGTAGGCTTCATTGAAAATATTTTGTTTGCGGATATAGGGTGCGCCCAGGTATTTGTCCACCTGCGGCTTTAATACCCCCTGCAGCCAGCTTCCCATCGGCACCGAAAAACCCATTTTGGGGCGGTCCATCAATTTTTCGGGAACATACCGGTGAACGATCTGTCGCAATATGTATTTCCGTTGTCCCTTATAGATCTTGTATTCCGAAGGCAGTTTTCCTGCCCATTCAATCACGTGCTGGTCCAGGAAAGGCTCACGTCCCTCGAGACTAACGGACATGGTTGCCCGATCCACTTTCTGCAAAATATCATCCACCAGATAGGTCTGGTAATCTTTGGCCATGGCATAGGTGAGCGGATCAAAATAAGATGGCTGCAATTCTTCCCGGTAGAAAGCCGAAAAAATGGTTTCCGGTTTCTCCAGAAAAAGGCGGCTTCTTTCTTCTTCGGTATAGTTTACTGTCATGCCCATAAAAATATTCCGGGCACTGGGATCCTGCAGAAGGCCGGCCAGTTTTTCATATTTTTTGATCAGCCGGTGATTCCCGCGAATGCCTGGCATCTGGTCCAGCGGAAAAGTTTTTAACAGGGAGGACCCGCCTTTTCTGAAGACGGCCGGAATGGCGTTCATTCTGCGGTAATATTTCACCATCCAGTCGTAGCGGTCATATCCTCCGAATATTTCATCGCCCGCATCGGCAGACAGGGCTACGGTCACACTTTGCCTGGCCATTTTACTCACCAGGATGGTCGGTATGGAACTGCTGTCGGCAAAGGGCTCATCGTAATAATAAGGAAGATCCGGAATTACATCCAGCGCATCTTTTTCGCTGCAATAATATTCATGGTGCTCTGTACCCACTACCGCGGCAATTTCTTTGGCATATTCAGCCTCATTCAATCTTGCATCCTCAAATCCAATGGTAAAAGTGTTCAACTTCCTGGATCTGTCTTTCTGCAGCAGGGCCACCAGGCAGGTACTGTCGTACCCCCCACTTAAAAATACCCCAACGGGCACATCAGCCACCATCCTGTAGTTAAAGGCTTTCTCAAGAACCTTTTCCGTTCCGACAACCGCTTCATCCATGGAAAGTACCAGCTTCTCCTGGTTGTAACAGTCGTACACATTCCAATACTCAGCGGTGCTGATTTTTTTGGTTTTCAGGTCAAGCTGCAGGGTATGCCCGGGCAAAAGCTTAAAAGTATCCTTGAATATGCAGTGTGGTGCCGGAATATATCCGCATTGCATATAAGCGCCCACGGCCCTGATGTCAATTTCTTTATTAAAAAAAGAATTCGCCATCAGCGCTTTGAGTTCTGAACCGAACAGAAATACGTTATTCTTCCAGAAATAAAAGAATGGCTTAACGCCTGCCCGGTCCCGGCAGCAGAAGAGTTTTTCATCCACGGCGTCGTAAATGACAAATGAAAACATGCCGGTGAACCGTTTTATGGCATCTGCGCCCCATTGATGATAAGCATGCAGGATCACTTCGGTGTCGGAGTGCGAAACGAACTGATGTCCCGACCCGGCCAGTATTTCCTTTATTTCGGTATAGTTATAAATTTCACCATTAAAAATGATCCGGTATCTTCCGCTCAGGAACTGCATGGGCTGATTGCCTGCGGGCGAAAGATCAATAATGGAAAGTCGTCTGTGTCCCAGACCGACCGTATACTTACCCGTTGGCTTATAAAAATAACCGAAGGCATCGGGTCCCCTGTGCATCAGGGCATCCGACATAGCTAAAAGTTCCGGCGCAGCCGTTCTTGATTCAAAATCTACAAATCCCGAAATTCCGCACATAAGAAACTATTCATGGG
>DASRLM010000659.1:0-8910 GCA_035648455.1 Puia sp.
CCAGGGAATCCAGGTTGAAATAGGCGATCCTGAAAGGCTGGGAAGCTGACGCGGATGACCCGGCCGCAACCATTGCTGTATTCACCGGCTTATGGTAAACAACATATAATAATAACCCCGAAAGCAATAAGGCGAGAAAACCGGGAACCATCGCTATGTTTCTCATCGTTGCAAACCATTTAAATGAAAGATCCTTTTTTTGATCTGTATACCCGACATAAAAGTAGGAAGCATTTCTGCTTCCTACTGCTTATGATTTCTTAAATTTTGAGTCTATTCTTCTTCATCAAACTGCATGGCTTCCCTGGAGGTCTGCAGCAGTTCATATTCTTCCTTGCTGCCCACAATCATGTTCTCAAACTCACGCAACCCCGTACCGGCCGGAATCGGATGGCCCGTGATCACGTTCTCTTTCAGACCCATCATATCATCGGTTTTACCCATGATGGCCGCTGACGATAACACTTTGGTGGTTTCCTGGAACGATGCGGCTGAGATCCAGCTTTGCGTTCCAAGCGATGCCTTGGTAATTCCCAGCAGCATCGGGGCGGAAGTGGCAGAATGGGCATCCCGGAAATCCGCCAGCTTTTTATCGTTCCTGCGGAGAATGGAATTTTCTTCTCTTACTTCCCGGAGACTTACAATTTGTCCGGGTTTCAGTTTGGTGGATTCCCCTGCGTCGGTAACTACTTTTTTATCAAAAATCCAATCGTTCTCATCGAGGAATTCAATTTTATCCACGGTCTCGTCTTCCAGGAAACGCGTATCTCCCGGATCGACGATGTTGAGTTTACGCATCATCTGGCGAACGATCACTTCAATGTGTTTGTCGTTGATCTTTACACCCTGGAGACGATAAACTTCCTGGATCTCATTCACCACATATTCCTGTACGGCAAACGGACCCTTGATGGAAAGTATGTCTGCCGGAGCAATCTGGCCATCGGATAACTGAGCGCCCGCTTTGATGAAGTCACCATCCTGAGCCAGGATCTGACGGGTCAGTGGCACCAGGTATTTCTTAACGATACCATCTTTGGCTTCCACGATGATCTCGCGGTTACCGCGTTTGATGTTACCAAAGGCAACCACACCATCTATTTCGGAAACAACGGCCGGATTGCCCGGATTACGTGCCTCGAATAATTCCGTTACCCTGGGCAGACCTCCCGTGATATCCCGGAGTTTTCCGAGTACCCTCGGGATCTTCACGATTACCTGGCCGGCACGGACTTCATCCGCTTCTTCCATGATGATGTGACTCCCCACCGGAAGGTTATATGATTTTATTTCCTTGGTCCCTTCCACGATGATGGACGGGATCTTGGTTTTATCTTTTGTTTCAATAACCACTTTTTCGCGGTGACCGGTTTGTTCATCCGCTTCCTCCCGGTAGGTGAACCCTTCCAGGACACTTTCAAATTTCAGGCTGCCGGCAATTTCAGAAATAACCACATTGTTGAACGGATCCCAGGTACAGATCACTTCTCCTTTGGTTACTTTCTGACCGTCTTTTACAGTCAGCGTAGCACCATACGGAACGTTGTTGGTTATCAGTAGCCGGTCGTTTTTCACATCCATGATTCTGACCTCACCGGTACGGCCGATAACGATGGGCACTTTGGATCCCTCGTTATTTTCCGTCAGCACGGTCCTTAAGCCATCGAACTGAATGGTACCATCGAACTTTGCCATCAGGGAGGATTCCACCGAAGCCGAACCCGCAACACCACCCACATGGAAGGTACGCAGGGTAAGCTGGGTTCCCGGTTCACCGATGGACTGAGCTGCAATGATGCCCACGGCATCTCCTTTCTGGGCGGTATATCCGGTAGCAAGATTTTTTCCGTAACATTTTACGCAAACACCTCTTTTGCTCTCGCAGGTAAGCACGGAACGGATCTCGATGGTTTCAATCCCGGCTTCCTCAATTTTATGTGCCACTTCTTCCGTTATTTCCACACCGCCTTTGGCTATGATGGTATCTGATGTCGGATCATAAACATCATGGAGGGAAACACGTCCGAGAATCCTGTCGTATAAAGGCTCTACAATATCTTCATTATCCTTCAGGGCTGTGGTCGCGATACCGCGTAAGGTTCCGCAATCTTCATCTTTGATTACCACGTCCTGGGCCACATCCACCAAACGGCGGGTCAGGTAACCGGCATCAGCCGTTTTAAGGGCAGTATCCGCAAGACCTTTACGGGCACCATGGGTGGAGATGAAATAGTCCAACACATTCAAACCGCCTTTGAAATTGGAAAGGATCGGGTTTTCAATGATCTCACTTCCGGTTGATCCCGACTTCCTGGGTTTGGCCATCAGTCCGCGTATACCAGCCAGCTGTTTAATCTGCTGTTTGGAACCGCGCGCTCCCGAATCCAGCATCATGAAAACGGAATTGAATCCCTGTTTATCGGCACTCAGTTCCCGGATCAGGGTTTCGGTAATGCGGGTATCCACCCTGGACCAGATATCAACGATCTGATTATAGCGTTCGTTATTCGTGATTAAACCGGTATTATAATTATCCCACACTTCGTCTACTTCAACCTTGGCATTTACCAGCAGTTGTTCCTTGCTGTCCGGGATGATCAGGTCATTGATGCTGAATGACAAACCTCCGCGGAAGGCCATTCTGAACCCCAATGTTTTAATGTCATCCAGGAACTTGGCTGTTTTAGGAACAGTCGTCCACTTAATAATATTTCCGATAATTTCCCGGAGGGATTTTTTAGTAAGCAACTGGTTTACAAATCCTACTTCCGGCGGCGTGAACTGATTAAAAAGAACCCGGCCGGTTGTTGTTTCCAATAATTTTCTTTCCAGCTGATTCTGATCGTTCCGCACATTCACTTTCACTTTAATGAAAGCATGGAGGTCAAGCTGACCCTCATTGTAAGCAATGATCACTTCCTCGGAACTGTAAAATGCTTTTCCTTCGCCCTTTACTTTTTCCGTAGGCGTTGTCCGTTTGCCTTTGGTAATATAATACAGGCCCAGAACCATGTCCTGCGAAGGCAGGGTGATCGGGGTACCATTCTGCGGATTGAGAATATTATGACTGGACAACATCAGCAACTGTGCTTCCAGTACGGCTGCGCTGCTCAGCGGAACGTGCACCGCCATCTGGTCTCCATCAAAATCGGCATTGAACGCTGTACACACCAGCGGATGCAATTGAATCGCCTTGCCTTCAATCAGTTTTGGCTGGAATGCCTGGATGGATAACCGGTGAAGGGTTGGGGCCCGGTTCAACATCACCGGATGGCCTTTCAGAATATTTTCGAGAATATCCCATACAATGGCTTCTTTGCGATCCACCAGTTTACGGGCTGATTTTACTGTTTTTACAATACCCCTTTCAATCAGTTTACGAATGATAAACGGTTTGAAAAGTTCTGCAGCCATATCTTTTGGCAGCCCGCATTCATGAAGTTTCAGTTCAGGCCCTACCACAATAACAGAACGGCCTGAATAATCCACCCTTTTCCCGAGCAGGTTCTGACGGAACCGGCCTTGTTTTCCTTTCAGCACATCGCTGAGGGATTTCAGTGCGCGTCCGCCTTCTGCTTTTACGGCATTGGACTTACGGCTGTTATCGAAAAGGGAGTCTATGGCTTCCTGCAGCATCCTTTTTTCATTCCTGAGGATCACTTCCGGCGCCTTGATCTCCAGCAGGCGCTTCAACCGGTTATTCCGGATGATCACCCGGCGGTAAAGATCATTCAGATCGGAAGAAGCAAAACGGCCGCCATCCAGGGGAACAAGCGGGCGGAGCTCCGGCGGAATCACCGGAATGTATTGCATTACCATCCATTCCGGACGGTTGGTAATGCGCGTATTGGCATCACGGAAAGCCTCCACCACACTCAGTCTTTTCAGCGCATCGGCTTTACGTTGCTGGGAAGTTTCGTGGGCGGCTGCATTGCGCAAGTCGAAAGAAAGCTGATCCAGGTCAATACGCTGCAACAGATCGTGAACAGCTTCTGCGCCCATCTTTGCGATGAACTTATTCGGATCGTCATCGGTCAGGAACTGGTTGTCTTTTGGAAGGGTATCCAGAATTTCCAGATATTCTTCTTCGGTTAACAGATCCCCGAGGTTTTGATTTTTATCCGCGCGTATACCCGGCTGGATCACCACGTATCTTTCATAATACACGATGCTCTCGAGCTTCTTGGAACTCATGCCCAGCAGGTAACCCGTTTTATTCGGAAGACTTTTGAAATACCAGATATGAACTACAGGAACCACCAGCTTGATGTGGCCCATACGTTCGCGGCGCACTTTCTTTTCGGTAACTTCCACACCGCAACGATCGCATACGATCCCTTTATACCGGATCCTTTTATATTTACCGCAGGCACATTCGTAATCCTTAACGGGTCCGAAAATGCGTTCGCAGAACAGGCCATCCCTTTCCGGCTTGTACGTCCGGTAATTGATGGTTTCAGGCTTTAAAACCTCTCCGTAAGATCTTTCCAGGATGGAATCGGGAGAAGCAAGCCCGATGGTAATTTTGGAGAAAGTGGCTTTGGGACGATTTTCTTTTTTAATAGCCATATTAAAATATCAGGTTTTTAAGAATAAGTTATCTCCAATGCACGAACCAGGCAAAACAATGGGATGCTCAACATCCGCAAAAATTTGCTACCTAGTTGAATTTCAATATTTTACAGCGAAATCGATTGTGAAAATGCCAGCATAAGGAGGGCAAAGGTACGGAGTTTGCATTAAAAGACCAATATTTAGGCCGGAGGAAGTCTCCTCAGCCAGCTACCGGTTTACCGGCATTGCGCAGGAGGAATTTTTCACGTATGATTTTCTGCACGGGAACATCACGGATCTTGCTTTCCAGCCAGGAAATAATATCCAGATACACAAAAGCCCTGGTCTCAAACCGGTTCATCTGGTGGGTTTTCAACCGCTCCAGTAAATTGCCGAATTCGGGTTTAAGTTCTTTGGGAGAAAGGGTAAAGGATTTCCGCAGAAAACGAAAAATTTCTTCTTCCACCAGACTGAGGTTTTCCATCTTGGCCATAAACCGGTAAACGGTTTTGATGAGGTATTCCATCAGGTCATAATTGCCCAGTTCATAATGGGCGATCAGGTGCAGCAGCCGGGAGTAACATTGCAGGTCGGTGCGCAGGTCCATCTTCCAGTTGATGATCTTGTTCAGGTACCTGATGGTATTTTCATAATCCCCGCTGCCAAAATAAAGGGAAGCAAACTTGTAATAAAAAATCAGGATACGGTGGCTGTCCAGGTATATCTCATATTCTTTCAGCTTCTGTTCAATATAGGGGACCAGCGACAGCCCTTCGGTAAAGGTCCCGTCAATAAAATGCATATTGATCTTGGCAATGTGGAGGTATACAAAAGTCTGGATCCGGTTGTTATCATTATCCTGAACAAAGTCAGTCTGAAAGAATTTTTCAAACAGGCTCAGGGTTTCCGCAAATTTGGGATAGTTCAGCAAATCGAAATGAGCGCCCAGCAGGTTGTGCATGCCTTTGATGTACAACGCTGTTTCTATAGGAATCATCCGGGGTTCTTTATCAAACAGGTCCACCCAGCGCCTGGTGTACCGGTAATAGGAAAGAAAATCCTGTCCGATAAAGGCATTCCAGCTGTAACACTGGTAAAGGTACAGGTTGGAATAAAAGGTTTGCGCAGCGGGATGCTGAGCCGGAAGCTGTGATTCGAAAAATTCCCTGACCGCCTTTTCATCCTTTTCATTTCTGGCTACCCCATGCTGAATATACCAGCTGTAGAGTTGCAGCGAAAGACTGGATAAAATGCCGGTGAGTGCCATCTGCTCATTCGCTGTTTTCATTTCTTCCGCCAGCCGATCGGCCCGGTCCTGCATACTCCGGGTAATGTGCAATGATTCTATTTTCTGCTCAAAGAAAAGCGCCTGCAGCACATAACTGATCTGGTGATAACTACGGGCGTATTCCTTGATCCTGTCCAGCACCTTCAGGCTTTGCAGGTACAGGCCCTGGTTGTACAGGATCACGGCATAATCCAGTTGTTCGTGCAACTGGATTTCCATATTGATTTCGTGGCGGATCAGCCGGAGGCTGGACAGGATCTGCCGGTATAAATGGGCCTTGCTGTTGGAAAGCTGCTGTTTACTCAGATCCTTGTTTTTTTTCAGCAGCTGCACCTCATCATAAACCTCCATTTTGTCCAGCGCATCGAACAATTGGATGATTTTCAGGTTTTCAGAAGCGGTATTTCGCCTCACATAGAGCTTAAAATTGCGTTTCTCTGACTTTTTCAGAGATTTAACAAGCTGAAACAGGGTATCTGAAGAGCGGTTGGGCATCGTATTTTAAACCGGTTAAAACCTTATCCATGCTGGGTTTCAGCCCAGGAACTTCCATTTCAGACCTGTAATTGGAAGCTCAATTTGATTTTTTTGCCGGATGAAACAAAAATAACTTCGAATCAACTCATTCCCAAAATGATATGAAAACAGATAAAATCTTCATTTTTGACACCACCCTGCGCGACGGGGAACAGGTTCCCGGGTGCAAGCTGAATACCCAGGAAAAGCTTGAACTGGCGCTTGAACTGGAGGATCTTGGGGTAGACGTAATCGAAGCCGGTTTCCCGATTTCGAGTCCGGGTGATTTTCTGTCTGTTTCAGAAATTTCCAAAATAATCAAAAGGGCCACGGTATGCGCCCTCAGCCGGGCTGTTGATAAGGATATTGAAGTGGCCGCAGACGCCATTAAAAATGCAAGCCACCCCCGTATTCACACGGGCATCGGAACCTCCGATTTTCACATTAAATCAAAATTCAATTCCAACCGGGAAGACATCATTGACCGGGCGACAAGGGCCGTAAGAAAAGCCAAAAACTTTGTGGACGATGTTGAATTTTATGCGGAGGATGCCGGACGAACGGACAATGAATACCTCGCCCGGGTGATCGAAGCCGTGATCGGTGCGGGCGCCACCGTGGTGAATATTCCGGATACGACGGGTTATTGCCTGCCGGAACAGTACGGCGAAAAAATTGCGTACCTCGTCAGTCACGTAAAAAATATTGACCGGGCAACCATTTCCTGCCATTGTCACAATGACCTCGGCCTGGCCACGGCCAATTCCATTGCCGGCGTGGTTGCCGGGGCGCGCCAGATAGAATGCACCATCAACGGACTCGGTGAACGCGCAGGCAATACTTCCCTGGAAGAAGTGGTGATGATCATCCGGCAGCATGCCCATCTCGGTTTTACGACCGGCATCAAAACACAGAAGCTGAATCCTGTGAGCCGGCTGGTGGCGGAAACCATGCGCATGCCCGTGCAGCCGAACAAGGCCATTGTGGGCGCCAATGCTTTTTCCCATTCTTCCGGCATCCACCAGGACGGGTTCCTGAAAGATGCCCAGACCTATGAGATCATCAATCCGGATGAAGTGGGTGCCGATGGTTCCAAAATCGTACTGACCGCCAGGAGCGGACGCAGTGCCCTCGCCCATCGCCTGCACAAAATCGGATATGATTTCTCCCGGAACGAGATCGATGTTTTGTACATCGAATTCCTGCGTATGGCCGATACGAAAAAAGAAGTGGGTGAAGAAGATTTACACCGGCTGGCGCGCGTTAGCGCCTGAACTGACCATCCTTCAGAAACCATCCGATGGCTTTAAATTAAAACGATGCCAAAAACATTATTCGAAAAGATCTGGGACACCCACGTAATAAAAACCATTACAGACGGCCCTTCCATTTTTTATATCGATACGCATTTTATTCATGAAGTGACCAGCCCGCAGGCGTTCCATGGCCTGGAGCAACGCGGTCTCGGCGTATTCCGGCCAAAACAGGTGGTGGCGACGGCGGACCACAACGTGCCTACCCTGAACCAGCATCTTCCCATCAAAGAGGAACTGTCCCGTATCCAGGTAGACACCCTGCAGAATAACTGCGCCAAATTCGGGATTGAACTCTATGGCCTCGGCCATCCTTATCAGGGTATTGTGCACGTGATCGGTCCCGAACTGGGCATCACCCGCCCGGGGATGACGATCGTTTGCGGGGACAGTCACACCTCAACCCACGGCGCTTTTGGCACCATCGCCTTCGGTATCGGAACCAGCGAAGTGGAAATGGTGCTGGCTACTCAATGCCTGATGCAGAACAAACCGAAACTGATGCGCATCAATGTGGAGGGCGCTTTGAACAAAGGCATTTTATCCAAGGATATTATTCTGTACATCATTTCGAAAATTTCTGCCAGCGGCGCAACGGGTTTTGCCGTGGAATATGCCGGTTCCGCCATCCGTGCATTATCCATGGAGGCCCGGATGACCATCTGCAACATGAGCATTGAAATGGGTGCCCGTTGCGGGATCATCGCGCCGGATGAAATTACTTTTCAGTACATCAAAGGAAAAAAGTTTGCACCACAGGGCGCCGAATGGGATAAAGCAGTAACCCAATGGAAAACCCTGTTCACGGATCCCGAAGCCCGTTTTGATCAGGAACTTCATATTGACACGGCCGACATAGAACCCATGATCACCTATGGAACCAATCCCGGCATGGGTATCGGCATATCCGGTCATATTCCCGGATTGCAGGAAATAGAGGAGAAAGAGAAACAGTCCTTTGCAAAATCACTTCATTATATGGGCCTGGAAGCAGGCGCCGGCATCAAGGGTAAAAAAGTGGACTATGTATTTATCGGCAGCTGTACCAACAGCCGCATAGAGGACCTGCGGCTGGTTGCCTCTTTTGTAAAAGGCAAACAAAAAGCGCCGGATGTGCAGGTGTGGATCGTTCCCGGAAGCAAACAGGTGGAGCAGCAGGCCAAAGCAGAAGGCATAGACAGGATATTTGCCGAAGCCGGATTCCTTTTGCGTCAGCCGGGGTGCTCAGCCTGCCTGGGC
>DASRLM010000660.1:0-2829 GCA_035648455.1 Puia sp.
CCAATAACGCCAAATTGAGTTAACTTTCATTGAGATTGTTATCAGGATCTTCCCAATGTGAGGCCTCTGTCTTTCAGAAAAATATCGTTCATATGAAAAGGATGTATTTTTTGTTACTGGGCACTCTATTTTTATTGCCGGCTACACTATCCGCGCAACACCAGCATCTACCGGCTACTGTGCAACCCAGCATGGACCCTATATCGAATGTGGAGCCGCAACCTTTGCTTTCTCAGGCAGGCCGGCTGGCGGATGCATTGTATTTTTTAGGAAGTTCCCTTTCTCCCGAGGATGCGTCGAAGCTTGACAAATTAAAAAGCAGGAGACCTGATTCTTCCACTACCAGGGCCGTTCAGGATATCCTCGACGCTTATTGCCTGGCTTTTGTACACATCAATCCCGAGACAAGGGTGATGGTAAACAGGGGACCGGCCAAAGGCATATTGATGCAGGGAGGATGGACAAGTTATTTAATCAAGGTGTTCAATGAATCCGGAACAAATGCCAGGCTGGAAGTGCAAAGCGCCAATGCAGCGCCAATCCTGTATGCATCTGCCAATTCACCGCACGCCGCCCCGGAACACGTGCTCACCCAGGGTCAGGTGGCTAATAGGTTCCTGGAGATGCAAATCTTCAGGAACCGTCCCATGGAGCCTAATCTTTCGGGATTGAAATTAGAATATATCATTCTTCAGATATATAGCAGGGACAAGGGACAAAGGGAAGCAGAAATCGGTTTTAATATTGGCCAGGGCACGCAGGATATCGGTTATCGGAATGCTACCAGCATTTTATTCAATATTAAACCGTCCGTCAGGGTCAAGCTGCACGTTACCGACGATAATGGAGAGCCGGTCATGGGTTCGTTTGTGATCACGGATGGCATTGAGCGTGAAATGGAAGCCGGCTTAAAAGATATTCACCCTGTTGATTACCGGCTTGTCAAGGCAAAAAAGGAATTTGGTTTTTTATCCAAAAAATTAACCGGCATCTATCCGCTTCCATCCCGCAGGATGGCCTTATGTGATGAGTATCCTGATTTTTTCTTTGAGCCGCAGATTTACCGCTCTGACGGGGAACATGTTTTTCTTTCTCCGGGAAATTACCAATTCCGTTTTACCCGTGGCCCGGAATATCTGATGCAAACAAAACAGATTACCATTCCATCGGGCGTAGACTCCGTAGAGGAATCTTTTCATTTGAAAAGATGGATCAACCTGAATTCCCTGGGGTGGTATAGTGCGGACCATCATTTGCATGCTGCAGGCTGCAGTCATTATGAAAGCCCGGAAGAAGGTGTGGATCCTCCGGCTATGTTCAGACAGGCACTGGGTGAAGATTTAGACATGGCCACTATTCTGTCCTGGGGACCCGGCTGGTATCATCAGAAAAAATTTTTTACCGGAAATATTCATCCGCTTTCCAACGGACAAAACATCATGCGTTATGATGTGGAAGTTTCCGGTTTCCCTTCTTCTCATGCAGGACACCTGGTACTGCTTAATCTTACAGAAGATGATTATCCCGGCTCCGCTAAAATTGAGGACTGGCCAAGCTGGACCCTGCCCATATTAAGCTGGGCAAAAGCGCAGGGAGGGCTTACCGGGTATGCACACTCCGGGTGGGGATTGGAGCCGGAAACACCGACCAATGACCTCCCCAATTATATCATGCCTAAAATGGATGGCATTGGTGCCAATGAATATATTGTTACGGTAACCCAAAACGCCGTAGATATTTTTAGCGCCGGGGATACGCCGGCTCCCTGGGAATTGAATATGTGGTATCATACCCTGAATTGCGGGTTCAGGCCCAGGCTAAGCGGGGAAACGGATTTTCCCTGCATTTTTGATGGGCGAGTCGGAATAGCCCGGAGTTACTTTAAACCAACGGATGGTTTGTTTTACCCCGGTTATATTGAAGCAATTAAATCGGGCCGCAGTTATATTTCTGATGGCAGATCCCACATCATTGATTTTTCCGTCAACGGACTGGAAATGGGCACTCATGGTAGTGAACTGGCACTTGATCAGCCGGGCACTATTCAGGTAACGGCAAAGGTTGCCGCTTATCTTTCTCCGGAGCAGGACGAAGACGGCGCAGCTGTTGCTCAGAGACCACTGGATGAACCGCCTTACTGGAATACAGAAAGAGCCCGGATAAAAAAAACACGTCGCGTACCAGTGGAGCTGATCGTCAATGGTGTGCCGGTTGATACGATGCAGGTTGTTGCAGATGGTAAATGGACCATGTTGAATTTTAAATATGCCATCAAACGGTCAAGTTGGGTGGCGCTCAGGATCTTCCCCAGCGCTCACAGCAATCCTGTTTTTGTTGTGGTGGACAGAAAACCCATTCTTATCCGGGAGAGTGCCGAATGGTGCCGAAAGGCGGTTGATAAATGCTGGCAGACAAAGGAACCTAATATTCGGGCTGAAGAACGGGAAGACGCCAAAGCGGCTTACAACAAAGCACGCGAAATATATGATGAGATGATCCGGGAATCCAGATGATCCGGTCGCATAATCTTCTTTGGCTGAGGGCAATTCATCATCATTTTTCCGGAAGATTTATCAACGGGTATTTGGATGAATTTTTCTTCCGGTTTAACAGAAGAATTTTTTTAAACGATATTCGCCACGAGCTCATTGAGCGATTTATGACAAACAAACCATATATCTATATTGCCAAGGAGACCTAAATGGGTAATCCTATTAATTAAATTATTATTATGGTTTCCAAAAAGAAAAGGCGGTTCCTCTTTTTAGAAGGATCCTGCAAACCGGGCTGTTTTACTTTTATCTTCCTGATTTTTAGCCTTGCCGGCAA
>DASRLM010000661.1:0-3407 GCA_035648455.1 Puia sp.
ACTGTATCCACTGGTACCCCACCGGCTTTCATTTCATTGAACCGGATAACGTACTCATGAACAAAAGCTTTTTTTACCAAATCGAAACTTAATGGAGCCGGCGGATAATTCTTTTCATCAGGACGAAGATAAGCGTGCCCGGGGGTAATCCTTTCTTTATGATCAACGACCTGCAATACGGATTCCGACCTGTATCTTTTCAGAAGATCGGCAAAACTACCCTTATCATTGTGCGGCAAGATTTTCCACGTAAACTTTACATCACGAACATCCGGACTAAGAAATAATTGACGGCCTTTTAGTTCTGCTTTTAACGCATCACTGGTAAATTTAACCAGGTGAACAAAATAAGGTATGGTGATGACTATTCTATTTGGAAGAACATGAAACACTGATTTAACCTTAACGTCAGCTCCTGAAGCGGTAAAACGCATAGAGGCAGAAATGGTGCCCATTTCCGTTCGCGCATTATGTATCGTTACTTCCTGGCCATTTTTGCACCAGGCTGGAGAGATCAATGAGAACAAATACAAACTTCGTTTCTGCTCATCAAGGCCTGCATTGCCGCCATATTCCCGGATCAGCATATTCCGCATAAAACAAACCAGTTTGGAAGAAGCCCACGCGTGCGGCGGGGGAACATCGGGGTTGACATTACGATCCTGCCAGGGTTTTACCAGATTTTCAAACCCTTCATAAGTAGAACCCAAGTGAAGCAATACATTGTACAGATCGATCAGGGTTTGCCTGGAATCCCCCCTGGCCAATTCCTGGTCCATCATATTGATGGTAATGTATTGGTGTAAGAAAATCCTGTAGGTCATAATCCCTTCACGATAACGATTATTCCTGATATGATCCAATGTTGAATCCACGATGGGATTGTCGGCAGAAAGCAGTTCAGATGGGTAAACAAGTAACATATTCTCCCATTCCTGATTTGTTTGCCAGTCTTCAAACCCTTCCCTGGCCTCACCGCCCGTTAAATAATCGTATAATCCCGGAGCAATGTATCCCTTTTTGCTAAAAGTTATCCTAATGGCTTTTAATAATGATGCCTTATAGAATTCCTGAAATTCAGTCCAGTCTCGAACATCATCAGGTTTCCCGAGATCGCGCGCTATCCGTATGGCAGATCTCAATCCGAGGATGGCCCAAAGATTATTTGAGGTATAATGTCCCTGAATCATTTCATTGTCGTACGGCCATGCCGGCGGCATGAGGTAATAATGATCATGCACCACTGCATTCTTCAACCAGTTGACTGCGGCTTTTATTTTGGGATATGCAGTATCCAAGTATTGCCTGTCCTGCGTAAGCAGATAGTGTGAACAAAGAGTCTGTATCACCTGCCCTTGCGCAACGCCCAACTTTTTCCCATGAAGCAAGGCGCCATCATAAAAAAGTCCCGCAGAATCCTGTTTGGCATAAACATCAGGCAAGCTCTGATCCACGAATTCTTTGAAACCAAAACAATCAAACGCATCCGCATGCTGAATAAAAGAAGTCAGGAGTAGATCCGGATAGGGCAGCCCGTCCGTCATAAAACGCTTACCATCCCTTTCCCGGGTAGCCAGCAGCATGTGTACAAGACTTGCCTTCAAAGCTTCATTCAGATGCTTTTCAGGAATACTGAATGTTGAACGATCTTTTAGTACGAGATTTCCCCAGAAATGAATGGTTTGAGTCCTGTATTTCGCAAAATCAGCCTCGTTTATTTTGAGGATGATGGCCTTGTTTTCTATATCAACCGGAATCCGCGGCATCTTAAAGATATATTCGGAAGAGGCTCCGGGCTTAAGCTCCGGTGCATAATTAACCAGACAGACCGGCGTATTTTTCTGCACATTCAAATCAGTCGCTTTGAATGGGCCAGCATAGGTATTTCCATACTTTGCTTCAAAATGCCCTCTGCCGGAAAAAGTATATATCAATTTACCATTCCGGACAATCTCATTTTTATCTATTCCGTAAACCCAGCCGGGACTGAATTGACTTGCATCAAAGCGATATTCCTTTCCGGTTGATCTTGTTGCTACCGCAAAATGCGGCATGGCAGAAAAGGCACCCTTATTGGTCATCTTTACTTTGATGAACTGCAATGTATTGCCGGCGTCTTCCCCGTTTAAGGGAAATCCAAACATTTCCACCGCATACTTTATCTTTTGCTCCTCCCAGCTGTATTCAATAATTGGTATCCAGCCATTGAGCCAGGATTTTTGGCGAGCCATAACGGGCCTGAGCGGGTTCCCGTAGAAAAAACACAGTTCTGCATTCCGGGTGTAAACAGCTCCATCATAAGTTACCTGAACCGCATCCGGCATATAAGGAACTCCAATTAATGTTGTTGATTTCTGCAGGTAACACCAGGGTTTGCCTGGATCATCAATCCTGGGATCAACTATTCTTGTTTCCGTTACCCCATTTCCCGGCAAGTCGTTAATCTTCTGTGCGCTGCCCGCAATAGTAATAAAACTCAGCATAACAATCAGGGTCATTCTCCTCATAATACGGCTATATAATGTTATTCATCCTTAAGATTTGAGTTCAACTATTTTGTACTGATGATTTTGCCTTTTGATAAGAATAGTCTTCGTTTCGCCGGGTTGAATCCCGATCTTTGGCCATTTCAGGAAAGCAGTATAACGAAGTGGCCGCTCCGCCTGTTGGCCATTTTCGCTGAAGATGCTTACGCTGGCGCCGAACCTGCACGGGTTGGATATGCGGAGGGTCACGCCCCCGGCATCGCGTTTGATTGTTTCGACCTTGATGGCGTCAAAAATATACATCTCGTTCTTGTCCATTCGCAGATACACGGATGGAATTTCCAGGGCCATGAGCATTCCATTGGTTTCCGTCCAGGTATTTGAGGAATGGAGAATCTGGCCAATCGCCTCTTCTCCATCCGCATCCGTGGGCTGGATACGCTCCATGGAGCTCCCCGGTGCCATTCCCGTAGTGTGACGGCCAGGTATTTCCATTACTTCTGCATGAGCGTGAACGATGTCCCTGAGCAAGTCAGCATAACACCGGTCCCCTGTAGCCCGGTAAAGTTTAAAGAGATAATCACCTGAAGAAGTGCAGATGCCGGGAGCAGCATGCTTGTTTTGAACACTCGCAAAAACGGCGCCTGCAACATGCGCATGGAGGGTATTCAGCGTGCTCCCCGGTGGAAATTCCTCATCGTAGGAAAGCGTCCAGGTAGCGCAAAGATCGGCTTCGACTTTTGCCCTGGACAGCCACTGTTTGTCGCCCGTTGTAAAATAAAGCGCCATCATGGACTCTAGTAAGCCGAAGGCCGTTTCCGCATCCGCATCCTGTAGAATGTCACCACAACAGCCACCCGTTAGGCCTAATTTAATTACATACTGATTGTAGAAATACATGGCGGATGCCTTAGCAACGTC
>DASRLM010000662.1:0-3807 GCA_035648455.1 Puia sp.
GTCGTACTGTTACTACGAGATTAAGAATTATAAAAAAGCCATTGAAGGATTCAGGCAACTCGGCGGGAAAGAGGATTCCCTTGCCCAGAACGCCATGTATCTGCTTGGGGACAGCTATTTGAAAACGGGGCAGAAAGCCAATGCACGCAATGCGTTCCTGTTTTGCGCCTCCAACAGCAGTTATCCGGTGCAGAAGGAAATTTCCCGGTTTCACTATGCCAAACTTTCTTACGAACTGGGCTATCCCGATGAAGCACTGACCGGGTTCCGCGGTTTTCTGGCCGAATATCCGAAGTCCACTTACGCGGCTGAAGCAAAAGAATTATTGCTCAGCGTGCTGGCGAATACCAGTAATTATAAAGACGCGCTGGCGCTGATGGACAGTCTTTCCAATCCTTCGGAGAATGCCCGGAAGCTGCATACCAAAGTGCTGTACGGAAGAGCCACTGAACTCGTGAATGACGGCCTGTTGCAAAACGCAAATGAATTGCTGGACAAGGCGCTTAAGGTGCAGAACAATACGGAATATCTTCCCCTTATTAATTTCTGGAAAGGCGAAATTGCCTACCGTCAGAACCGGCTGGATGAAGCCATCCCGTATTTTTTTGAATATCTGAAAACGCCCGTTAGCAGGGGAGAGGTGAATCCTTCCGATGCTAAATATACGCTGGGTTACTGCTACCTAAAAAAAGAAAACTACCGGGAGGCCCAGGGTTTTTTTGAACAGGTGGTAAAGAATCCACGCATCAATGCGGCCCCGATGGAGCAGGATGCCTTTATCCGCGATGCGGATTGTTATTATATGAACCGGGATTATAAAACGGCGGTGCAGATGTATGATAAGGTGCTCGATTATTCCTGGGCATCTGCTGATTACGCCACTTTTCAAAAGGCTATGGTGGCAGGTGTGAGTTCCGCCAATGAAAAAATCTCCCTGCTCAACGGATTGATCCGGAAATTTCCCGCATCGGACCTGGTGGCCGAAGCCAATATGGAAATTGCCAATACCTATCTTTCCAATGAACAGTACCGCGAATCTCTGCCCTTCCTGAAAAATGTGCTGGGAGCTACCGGTCACGATGCCCTGAAACCCAGGGCCTATCTGCGTTCCGGGATTGCTTACTTTAACCTGGAAAATAATAAGGAGGCATTGGACCAGTACAATCAGCTGCTGAAACAGTATCCCAATTCCATAGAAGCACAGGAAGCGCTGGACAATGCTAAATCCATTTATGTGGAAGAGGGCCGCAGCAATGAGTATGTGAATTTTGCCAAATCCATGGGTATTTCCGTGTCCACCAGCCAGGAAGATCAGCTGGCTTACCAGGAAGCGGAAGTGCAATTCAACAACGGAAATTTTTCGGCGGCACAACAGAAATTCGAGGATTACCTGAAAAAATTCCCGGATGGGAAATATGCCCTGGAAGCCAACTTCTATAAAAGTGAGATGTATGCCAATCAGAAAAACTGGCCCCTTGCTGTAGCCGGATATGAAACGGTAGCGGATAAGACGCCCAATAAATTCGCCGAGAAATCCCTGCTGCAGGCGGCCCGGCTGAATTTCTTTTATATAAAAGATTACGGCAAAGCGGAAACTTATTACGCGAAACTGAAAGACTTTGCTTCTTCGCAGGAAAACAAGATGGAAGCCATGCGGGGTTTGCTTCGCAGTCAGTATGAATTGCAGCACTGGACCAATGCCGTCGCCAATGCCCAGGATCTGCTCAGCCAGAAGGGCATTGGATCCGATGATAAGATCATAGCGAACATGATCATCGGCAAATCTTTTTTAGCGGATGGCCATTGCGACCAGGCGCTTCCTTATTTTAAATCCGTGGTCTCCCTGAGCCGGGCAACCTATGGTGCAGAGGCGCAATACCAGATTGCGGAATGTCAGTTTGGGCAGGACCGTTTGAAAGAAGCAGAGAAATCGGCATTTGAGGTGATCCATAAATCAGGATCCTATGAATTGTGGGTGACGAAATCCTACTTGTTGCTGGGGGATATCTATCTTAAGGAAAAAGATTATTTCAATGCCAAAGCCACATTCCAGAGCCTGACGCAAAATGCGAAGATCGAAGAATTGCGGGTTCAGGCTGAGCAAAAGCTCGCCCAGGTGAAAGAAGAAGAATCCAGGAATAGTAAAATCAGCAATGAAAACTGAGATGCGTTCTAATCCATTGAATTTTATGAAGGGAATTATTTGTTTGATGACCGGACTGTTGTTGTTCACCGCTGTTTCCAGAGCACAGGATACCACCAAGCGCAAAACCATCAACATCACGTCCACTTTCAAACCTTCTCTGAAAAATACGGCCAAGATCAATTTCAATGCGGAGGCTCCGCAAATTGATTCCGCGCGGCCGGTTCTTTCCTATAATTTGCCCGTTCAGTATTTACCCCTGCAATACCAGCCCGTCGGCCTGAGCCCTGTTGCCCTTCCCGGCGATACCGTGAAGATCTGGAACAATGATAATTACATCAAAGTGGGTGTGGGAAACATCCATCTACCGTATGTAAAAGCAGGATTGAGTTTCGGAGATAGAAAATACAGTTTTTTCAATGTGCAGGCAGAAGGGTATTCTTCCAAAGGAAGCCTGGATTACCAGAAGAACACTATGCTGGCCGCATCCATTCTGGGAACGGTCAAAACGAAAAGTAACCTGGAGTGGGACGGCAAGCTGGGTTTCCGTGCGGACGGCTATTATTTATACGGGTTCCAGCCCAAAACCCTGAGTTTTGTAAACAGTCAGCTACAGCAGCAGTTTGTGACCTTTGAGGGAAAGATCGGCCTCCGGAATACGGTGCCAACGAATTTCGGACTTACTTATAATCCAAATCTGAAAGTGCTGGCCTTCGGTGATAATCAGTCCCCCCGCGGAACGGAGATCAATACCGTCGTTAACCTGCCCCTGCAAAAAACAGTCGGCGATCATTTCAGCATCAACCTGGCCGTTACGGGCGACTTCACCCATTATCAGGTGAATGATGTATACTCCCAGAATAACAACCTGTTCTATGTATCACCGGCGGTAGTTTATCATTCCGATAATATTTCCATTCATGTGGAAATGACGCCTTCCTGGGATCAGCATGATTTTCATCTGCTTCCGAATTTCTCCGCCGATTATACCACCGACGACAAAAAATTTACCCTGTTTGCCGCTTTGGATGGATATTATGATAAGGGCAGTTATCAGCGCTTTGCAACCATTAACCCCTGGTTGTGGCAGCCCTCCAATCTGCTGAATACCCGCGTTCAAGATTTCTACGGAGGATTCAAAGGGTCACTCAGCAACCATATTTCTTACCTGGCCAAGGCCGGTTTGTCGGAATACCACAATATCCCCTTATTCCTGAATGACAGCCTGGATGGCAAGAATTTTAAAATGATTTATGAACCCAAACTCGATGCCTTTAATGTGCATGGCGAAATGAGTTATACCCAGGGAGAACAGTTTAGCGCTACCGCCGGACTCACCCTGCGGAATTTTAAGGCAAAGCAGGAATACCGGGCATGGGGCATGCTTCCTTTGGAATTCAACGCCAACCTGCGCTGGGAGATACTGAAGGACCTGTGGTTAAAAGCCGATCTCTGGGCATTTGACGGGGCCTCTTTCCGGGCGCTGGATCAATCCGTGCAGACCGGAAAAGGCGGATTTGACCTGAATGCAGGCCTCGAGTTCAGGTTAACCCGTCAGTTTAATCTCTGGCTCCAGATGAATAATCTGTTTAATGATAAATATCAGCGCTGGAATCAGTATCCTGTTTATGGATTTAATATCTTAGGGGGAGTTATTTTTTCTT
>DASRLM010000663.1:0-2299 GCA_035648455.1 Puia sp.
ATTTTCATGTTGGTTGTTTTAAGGGTTAAAAAAAGTTCCTCCATGTCTATGGAGGAATTCTTATTTTAAGACCCCCTCCATTTTTTCTTTTGAATTTTCCGCCTTCTGCTGAAAAGCTTCCATGGGGGTAAGCCCCAGGAGCTTAAACATGGCATTGTCCGCCTCAAACCCAGGATTGGCAGTCGTTAGCAGTTTATCCCCGGCAAATATCGAATTGGCCCCGGCCATAAAACAAAAAGCCTGTTCGGGAATGCTCATTTCGGTGCGGCCCGCACTCAGCCTGACCATGGTTTCGGGCATGAGGATCCGTGCCGTGGCGATCATGCGGACCATATCCCAGATATCCACTTTTGGATTATTTTCCAGCGGGGTCCCTTTTACCCGGACGAGCGCATTGATCGGAACGCTACCCGGATGCCGGGGCAGGGTGCAAAGCGTATGGAGCATATTGATCCGGTCCTCATGACTTTCTCCCAGTCCCACGATACCTCCGCAACATACGCTGATACCGGCCTTTCTCACATGACCCAGGGTGTTCAGCCGGTCGTCGTAGGTGCGTGTGCTGATGATCTCATTGTAATATTCCGGGGACGTGTCCAGGTTGTGATTATAGGCATACAGGCCTGCTTCAGCCAGTTTCTCAGCTTGTGATTCCGTTAACATCCCCAACGTACAGCAAACTTCCATGCCCATGGCATTCACGCCTTTAACCATGTCCAGTATGCGGTCGAAATCGCGGTTGTCCCTCACTTCCCGCCAGGCGGCACCCATGCAGAAACGCGTGGATCCGGCATCTTTTGCTTTTTGTGCATAATCCAGCACCTCCGGGGTTGGCAGAAGGCCATGGACTTTTACATCGGTATGATACCGGGCGGCCTGGGGGCAATAAGCACAATCTTCCGTGCAACCCCCGGTTTTTACCGAGAGCAGGGTACAAACCTGCACCTCAGCCGTATTGTTGTATTGCCGGTGAACCGAAGCGGCCCGGTAAACCAGCTCCAGCATGGGAAGATTGTATATGTCGTGGATTTCTTCTTTCATCCAATTGTTGCGGATCATGATCTCTTTAATTTAAGGGTGAACCGGTTCTATAAATGGTAACTTAAGTTTGTTTTGGGCGACAGGGCCAGCAGGCTTTCATACATCAGTAAAATTGTTTGTTCAATATCATTCCGGTTGAGCATTTCCACGGTGGTGTGCATATAGCGCAAAGGGATGGATATCAGAACAGAAGGACATCCTTCATTAGCATAGGCAAAGGAATCCGTATCGGTACCCGTACTTCGTGAAACGGCCCGGAGCTGCACGGGTATATTTTTCTTTGCGGCCGTTGCCCTGATAAAATCCAGCAATTTATTATGCACGGCAGGTCCGAAAGCCAGGGAAGGACCTTTGCCGCAGGTAATATCGCCTTCCACCAGTTTATTCACCATGGGCGTTGCCGTATCGTGGGTAACATCGGTGATGATGGCTACGTTGGGTTTAATTCTCCGGGCGATCATTTCTGCACCGCGGAGTCCCACTTCTTCCTGAACGGCATTGACGATATACAGGCCGTAAGGCAGTTGTTTTTTATTTTCTCTGAGTAAACGCGCCACTTCGGCGATCATGAATCCGCCGATGCGGTTATCGAAAGCGCGGGCAATGAGGCAGTCGTAAGCCAGTTCATCATAGCCATCCTGATAGGTGACCACCGAGCCGGGATGTATGCCCAGGTCCTCCACTTCCTTCCTGTTGCGCGCCCCGCAGTCCAGGAAGAGATTGTCCAGCTTCGGATGCACTTCTTTGGCATCGGGGTTCCCCATACGCGTGTGTATGGCGGGCCATCCGAATACGGCCTTAACGGGCCCTTTGCTGCTGTGGATGATCACCCGTTGGGCGGGGGCAACCTGGTGGTCAACGCCGCCATTTCTTTTGAGGTACAGCAGGCCTTCGGGATTCACATAATTGACAAACCAGCTGATCTCATCGGCATGGGCCTCAATAACCACGCGGAAATCCGATTGGGCATTCAGCACGCCAACGGCAGAACCGTAAGCATCTGTAAAATAGCTGTCAATATAGGGTCTGAGGTATTCGATCCATTTTTTCTGTCCCACACTTTCAAAACCCACCGGTGAAGGGGTGTTCAGGTAATTTTTAAGAAAAGTATATGATGCGTCGGTGAGAATGGATTTTTTAGGACGGGAAGAAGCGGAGCCTTTGGCCATGCCGGGTAATTTTAAACCAAAAATAATCAAATTGGAAGTAACAGCATCAGCAGACCGGAAAGCATCATCAGTCCGTCCAGTACAAAGTA
>DASRLM010000664.1:0-2941 GCA_035648455.1 Puia sp.
GGGAAACCGTCCGGCCTTTGACCGGTTAAACCGTGGATATGGTTCGGGGGAACAGGGTGGCAACAGCACAAAATCTACCAAGCCGTCCTATCTGCCAGTAAACAGCAAAACGCCCGTTCAGCAACACGTGCCCTCGCTGGATTTTGCACCCAGCGACACCAGCAACCTGTCGGCCGGAGATAAGGTGGAACACCAGAAATTCGGGTTCGGCGAAGTGATCCGTATGGAAGGATCGGCGCACAATCCCGTGGCAACGGTGAATTTTGCCCTGGGTGGCGAAAAAAAGATCATGCTGAATTATGCGAAGCTGAGGATAATTAATGTGTAAATGTGCTCATGTGTTAATATGTAAATGATTTACCTGTTGAAACGTTAACGAAATCGAATTACCCGGTTTTGCAAACCGCATTACAACCCACTGCCTTCGCTACCATCTTCGCTGAAGCTACGGTGGTTGAAAAAAGCTATTGCAGGCAAGGCATTTCCACATTTACACAGCAGTACATTTACACATTAACTCCACCGTTTTCTTTTCACTGCCGGCAAAAATCTTCTTTCCCGAAACCACCACAGGTCTTTTAAGAAAAGTATATTCCCCGAGGATCAGCCTGCGGTAATCTTTTTCGGTGAGTTTTACATCTTTTAATCCCATGGACCTGTACCTTAACGACTTCCTGCTGAATAAAGCTTCATAGGAACCAATGAGCTTTTTCATTTCGTCGAGCTGTCCCGGGCTGATGTTTTCTGTTTTAATATTCTGAAAAACGAATCCTTTTTTTCAAGCCCCGTTTCTTTGATGATCTTCTGGCAGGTGCTGCAGGTGGAAAGAAAGTATACTTTTTTCATCCTTTAATATTTTTGTGCTTTAGTCCCAGACTTTTATTGACCGCATCAAAATCCCCCACCTTCGCTGAAACGATGGTGGTTGAAAAAAGCTATGGCGGGCAATGCATTATTCCATTCAGTTTCTTAACAACAGCTTGCTGAAAGCCGTGGAATCCCCGTTGAACACATCAAAATCAACGATGGTATAAATCCCGTTTACGCGGCCTCGCTCATTGTGTTGCCAAAAGGTCCAGGGACGGTAAATCTGGGGTTGAGCCGGTTGAAGATAGTGGGCGACCCACAATAAATATCCGTCAAAATCATCTTTCAGGTATCTTTTATAAAAATCGACATTGGTATATATGATGGGCGGTGTTCCGTAATAGGCCTGTACCGTTTCAAGCCATTCCTTTGCCCGCTCCTTTAACTTATCGGGGGGCACCCCATAAGTCTGTTCAATGTCCAGCACCGGCGGCAGGTCACCCGGAAGCAGGGTAACCGAGTTGATGAAATTTTCCGCCTGGGCCTTTCCGCTTTTGGTCGCCAGGAAAAAATGATAGGCGCCGCGGATGATACCGGCGCTTTTGATTTTACGCCAGTTGCGGTCGAACAGGGCATCTTCATTTCCCAATCCCTCCGTGGCTTTGATAAAAGCAAAACTGATATGAACATCATTCACCCGCATCTCTTTAACCGATTGCCAGTTGATCGTGCTCTGGTATTTGGAAACGTCGATGCCATGTATGGAATAGTTCATCGGAATTTCGATGCCGAACGCGGGATAGTGAACGAATCCGGCCCTTTTAACGGTCAGCCACTGGTACAGCATCACCATCAGCATGATGATGATGGAGGTGGACAAAACAAACAGGATGATACTCCAGACCTTACTCTTCTTTTTGGCCATCGGCTTGTTTAAACGATTGCAAATATAATCGCCAGGAAAACGCCGGCGGCCGCAATTCGCACTTTCCGTTTTTTAAAACTAATTTTATGCCGGATATGCCAGATTTTAACCGGAATGATACCATAAACCTGTTTTCCAAACTTAGCCTGCGTCGTGCGTGGAACGGAGTCAAGGTGCTTTCGAGTTATTATGTGAGTAAATGGACCCGCCGGTCCGTGCAATGGGGAATGCCGGTTTCCATCTCTTTTGAACCCACCACCTCCTGCAACCTGCGTTGCCCGGAATGTCCCAGTGGTCTGCGCGCATTCACCCGGCCCACGGGCATGCTCGAAAAGGAATTTTTCCGGGACATGATTGACCAGCTCGCACCGGATCTGCTTTACCTCACTTTTTATTTTCAGGGGGAACCCTATTTAAATCCGGCTTTTCTGGATATGGTCCGCCATGCATCAGGGAAAAATATTTATACCGCCTCCTCCACCAATGCGCATTATCTAAATGACGACAATGCGCGCCGCACGGTAGAGAGCGGCCTGGACCGGCTGATCATTTCCATAGACGGAACCACACAGGAAGTGTATAGTCAGTACCGGGTGGGAGGCCATCTGGAAAAAGTGCTGGCAGGAGCAGCCAATATTGTAAAATGGAAAGAAAAACTCCACAGCAGGACCCCTTATGTTTTTTTCCAGTTCCTGGTGGTGCGCCCCAATGAACATCAGATGGATGAGGCCAGGAACCTGGCAAAAAAGACCGGAGTGGATGGGATTCGTTTTAAAACCGCCCAGATCTATGATTATGAAAATGATCCCAACCGGCTGATCCCGCAACACAGCACGCTGACGCGTTACCGGAAAAAACCGGACGGGCATTATGAGGCAAAAAATAAAATGAATAACCATTGCTGGCGGCTCTGGCATTCGCCGGTGATTACCTGGGATGGCCTGGTGGTTCCCTGTTGTTTTGATAAGGATGCCACACACCGCATGGGTGATCTGCGGGAAAAAACATTCAAAGAGATCTGGCACAATACCGATTATGTGCAATTCCGCAGACAGATCCTTCAGAGCCGCTCGCATATAGATATATGCGCCAATTGCAGTGAAGGGGTAAAAGTGTGGGGCGACTGATCCTAAAAAGCGCTGTTATGGCTTTAGAAAATGATATAAACCAGCATGTGTTCCGAAGCGAATACCAGAAATCGGTCATCAA
>DASRLM010000665.1:0-3428 GCA_035648455.1 Puia sp.
GTTTGGTATTTTAATGTTTGCCCAGCCCACCATATTTTGCCCCATGTCAAAAATATATTTACCTGAAGCCACCTCCTTTACCGACACAGGTTTCAGGCTGTCCATGATCTTAATCGGCGGGTTCATCTGCGATACAATGAAATCAGCAGGCGGTGCAACCCGTTGCGCCGGCATCCAGCGTTTATCCTCAAATCCGTTAGAAGTCCAGCCGGGCATTTCCAGGTTCGCATCATAATCCTCTCCGTCAAATTCATTGTTACTCAGGATGGGACCCGCCGTGGTCAGCTTCCAGTCATTGTCGCTGCTGATATTTTGCACCGTTCCGTCTTCATACCGGATCTCCAGTTGCAGGAGCATTTTGGGATAACCGAAATTGGTGATGGTGGGGATATCGCCGGGACCCGAGCGCATGGTAAAGAACCTTCCGTTGCCCAGAACGGTTCCGATGGCGTTTTCGCCGGACCGGATATGATCCGTGACGTCGAAAGTATTATAAAAAACACGCTTGTCATATTCAGTGGGCGCGGGCGCCAGCACCTGGTCACCGATCTTTTCTCCGTTCAGATACAGTTCATACAACCCCAGTCCGCTCACATACACTACGGCCTGTTTAATCTTTTTTGCAGCGTTGAATTCCTTTCTGAAATAACGGGCGGACAAACGGGTATGGACATCGTGAGGACGATCATTCAGTAAAAAAGTATCCAACCCGATCCAATGTGCCGACCAGTCTGCCGGCTTCAGCAAACCCATGCTCCAGTGTGCCGGTTTACTCCAGTCGGATTCCCGCTGATCGCCAGTCCATACTTTTACTTTCCAGTAACAATCCGTACGGCTATCCAGGGGTTTACCGGCATAATGAATGCCCAGAGAAGAATCCGTATTTATTTTTTTTGAATCCCAGAGGTCGGCGTCCTCTTTTTCTAATTTTTCCATGGAAGAAGCGACCAAAACGCGATAGGCGGTTTGCATGATGCCCCTTCCCCTGGCGGAGATCTCCCAACTCAGATCAGGGTTTGTATTATCTATGCCCAGGGGATCCGTTAAAAAAGCACAGCGCAGATTGACTACTGCTACGGAAGGCTCGTTTTGAATGCAGGACGAAAATACAAACGGGCAGATGATACCGAAGATGAAGAACATCTTTTTAACCATGGTCAGATTCTTTAGGCTAAATTTACCCGACAGCATCTGATCAGGCATCCTGTACTGTACGGTATCCGCTAGAAAGTGGCCTGCTCAATAAGTGCCACCATTATCTGGGCAGTGTAATCTCAATATTTCGAAACTCTATCGGCCCATGATCCCCCTGAAGATATATCGGACCGGGCTCTCCTTCGTTGCTGTCCAACGCGCCACCAGTGATGCCCGGGATCTCCTGATTACAGATAACCTTTTTCCCATTGACCACGACGGTTACCATTCTGCCGACCAGCGTAATATCGTAGGTCTGCCATTCTCCCGGGTCCTTAGCCATCATTTCACTTGGCGGCAGAAATCCATACACAGCGCTCAACTGATCATTCAATGGTTCCATACCCTTGCTGTCTTCAATCTGTACTTCATAACGCCCCCTCAGGTAAACACCGCTGTTGCTGCCTTTCGGATAACGAAATTCAATATGCAGTTTAAAATCAGTGAACGTTTGATCCGTTACAATATTGGAACCTGATTTAGGACTGTGCAGTACACCGGATTCCGCCTGCCATTGATTTACTTTACCCAGCGCGTGCCAGCCTTTCAGGTCTTTGCCATTGAAAAGACGGACCGGGTTGCCCCATACCGGCTCCTTCTCTCTTCGCAGGGCAGGCGCCCGCACGGCAGTCCAGTCATATTTTTTTCCATTGGGAATGATCATGGTTCCTGTCAGGAGATCCCCCTGAAGCTCTCCCTCCACCTGGAGATCATTGCTTTCACGCTCCCACTGCGGCGGAATCGAAAAATGCATTTTCCCCTCACTAAAATAAACTTTGGAGATGGGGCGTGCACTTCCTCCACTGCCGACAAACCGGCCCACCAGTGTACTTAATCCGGAATGCCGCACTTCCAGCCAGGATGGAAATTCCCCGTCTGCATTTTTAACGGTTAAATCCCATCTTCCCTCCAGAGAAGATGTATCCTGTATTGTACCGGAAACGGGATTCGCCCGGATACCGGTAGCAGTAAATAAAAACAAAATAATTAAGGCGAATACGGATCTGGTCGCCTTAGGTATGCGGAATGTTGCTGATGACATCATGGTTCTTATTTTATGAATTCTTACACAAATTACTTAAAATCAACCAAGCTTGCGGAAAGGGGTAAATACCGGTAGGAAAGGCCGGCTCCATTGTGGATTTACGCAATGCTTTGTGCAGTTTGTATTTGGAAAAAATCGGGATTGTTTTACCTTTCAACAACACGATTCACTGTATCATCTCATCGCGCATATGAAAAAATTATTGGTATTGGTTTTTCTTTCGTCCTTTGTTTTAACGGGTAACGCCCAGGAAAATAAGACCCTCGTGCTTCACCTCGAACGGATCGATCCCGCCACAGAAAAAATACAAACAGCAGTTGAACGGGTTCCGGCCGAAAAGGTCGGCATCATCATAACAGATATGTGGGATAAACACTGGTGCAAATCCTGGACCGCACGCGAGGCATCGATGGTTCCGAAAATGAACAGGATTCTGGCCTCCGCCCGGAAAATGGGCGTACAGGTGATATTCTCCCCCTCCAGTGTGGCCGATTTTTACAAGGATTACCCCCAAAGAAAAGCCGTTTTGAACATGCCGAAGTCAGGCGACTATGAATACCCATCTGTTTATCAGCTTCAGGATTCTGCCGGGCAAAAAAACTGGGATTATAGCCGCTACAGTCAGCAATATCTGCCCGGGACCATTTACGAAGCAAGAGAAGTTAAGGGTGAAACCTATAAGGGATTTCCAACATTACCTCCTTTTGCCAACACGGGAGGATGTGAATGCAGGGACAGGAAATGCAAGGATGGCAGCGTGTGGACCCGTCAGAATAAAAATTTGTTGATTGAAGCCAGTGATCTGATCACAGACGGAGACAGCAATACCGAAACTTTTAATATCTGCAGGGCGCAAGGCATCACACATTTATTATATATGGGCGGAGCGGGAAATATGTGCCTGACCTGGACGCGCGGAAACTCGGTAATCAATATGGCGAACCGGGGATTTAAATGCGCGTATATGTCGGACCTGATGATTTCGATTTCAGGAAACGGATATAACCCGGACACCAAAGAATCCGACCCGGCATTTACCCCGGCAAAAGGCGATAGCCTGGTGCTTGACCATTTGAGAAAATATATAGCGCCTTCTGTAAGGGCCGATGAAGTATTCGCAGTTAAGAAATAATATAAACCAAATAAACTGTGCCAACCGCTTACCGATCCTTTAAACCCGGAATTATAT
>DASRLM010000666.1:0-3215 GCA_035648455.1 Puia sp.
GAAAATGACGGGCCTTTATTGTTCGTGGAAGAACCGGTGCTGAAAAACAAAAAGAATAAGCCCGGCAAAGAAGAAAACATCCCGCTGACCTTTCCGGCGGAAGAAAACCTGCCTTCGAGCGCGCCTTTTATACAGGAAGAACATAAACCGCTGATGCCTCCGGTTCTACCAAATAAAATTTCAAAGAAGGAACAGGTGAATCCGGACCTCCTCGAATTGGAAATCCGGGCCGTTCCCGAACCGGACCCGAAGGAAACGGATCCGGAGGAACCGGGTACCAAAGCTGAAAAATTACCAGACTATGAACCTACGCTTGACCTGAGATCCTATAAATATCCGACACTGGATTTACTGGAGACGCATGGTAATGACCGGATCATACAGGATCCCGCTGAACTGGAAGCGAATAAAAACCAGATCATCAGCACGCTGAAGAATTATGATATCGATATTCAGAAGATCAGCGCAACCGTGGGACCGACCGTCACGCTGTATGAGATCGTTCCTTCTCCCGGTGTGCGGATCTCGCGGATCAAGAACCTGGAAGATGATATTGCCCTCAGCCTGGCCGCTTTGGGCATACGCATCATTGCCCCCATCCCCGGCAAAGGGACCATTGGTATTGAAGTGCCGAATGTAAAGAAAACAATCGTGAGCATGCGCACGTTGCTGGCATCCGAAAAGTTTCAGCACAATTCCTTTAACCTGCCGATTGCAATCGGAAAAAAGATAGACAACGAAAATTTCATCGTGGATTTGTCCACCATGCCGCACCTGCTGATGGCTGGCGCTACGGGACAGGGGAAATCCGTCGGACTCAATGCCATCCTGGTTTCCCTCCTGTATAAAAAACATCCGTCCCAGTTGAAGCTGGTATTGGTTGACCCGAAGAAAGTGGAACTCAGCCTGTATCGCGTCATCGAAAAACATTTTCTTGCCAAACTTCCCGGCGAAGAGGAGCCGATCATTACCGATACCAAAAAAGTGGTTTATACCCTGAATGCACTGTGCATTGAGATGGATAACCGGTACGACCTGCTGAAGGAAGCCGGCACGCGGAACATCCGGGAATACAATGATAAATTCATCAAGCGCAAACTCAACCCGCAAAAGGGACACCAGTATCTGCCCTTTATCGTGCTGGTGATTGACGAGTTTGCTGACCTGATCATGACCGCCGGAAAAGAAATTGAAATGCCCATCGCACGTCTTGCCCAGTTAGCAAGGGCCGTGGGCATCCATCTCATTATCGCTACCCAGCGTCCGTCTGTCAATATCATTACGGGCACCATTAAGGCAAATTTCCCTGCCCGCATCGCCTTTAAGGTTTCTTCCAAAATAGATTCCCGGACCATTCTGGACACAGGCGGAGCGGAGCAGCTGATTGGCAAGGGAGACATGCTGGTTTCTTATAATGGAGAGATCACGCGTCTCCAATGTGCTTTTGTCGATACACCCGAAGTGGAGGAAATTGCCGAATTCATTGGAAAACAGGCCGGTTACCCGGAAGCTTTTTTACTGCCGGAATATGTTGATGAGAAAGAAATGGAATCCAGGGATTTTGACGTAAACAACCGGGATCCCTTATTTGAGGATGCTGCGCGTCTTATCGTTCAGAACCAGGTCGGATCCACATCCCTGCTGCAACGCCGGATGAAACTGGGTTATAACCGGGCCGGGCGTCTGATGGACCAGTTGGAGGCAGCCGGTGTTGTTGGACCGAACCAGGGCAGCAAGGCCAGGGAAGTGATTATTAAAACGGAACAGGAACTTACGCATTATCTGGATGGAATAAATAGCTGATCTTCATTGGCCGGTACTTTAACACCCGTGGCATACCGATTGCAATTTGAATGGGGTATCTTGCGCTTTCTTTTCTAACTAAGAACCAGTATGAAGTTAATTTTATTCGTTTTATCCGCCTTCCTGATAACCATCAGTTGTCTGGGTCAGAATAACAGCCTGGGTCAGAACGATCCGGAGGCCAAACAGATATTGGATAAGGCCAGCGCCAGGATCAAAGCCTATAAATCCATTCAGGCGATTTTTACCCTGGAGATCCAGGATGGGGATGGCAAGTCCCAGGACGTTAAAAAAGGAACAATCTGGATGAAAGGGAACGCGTATAAAGTGGATATTACGGGCCAGGAAATTTACAGCGATGGAAAAACGATATATACCTATGATAAATCGTCCAACGAAGTCACCATTACCAAATCCGATCCATCTTCCAGTGCTCTTTCTCCGCAAAAATTATTTACCAATTTTTACGACAAGGACTTTTTATATAAAGTGAACGGGGAAATAAAGCAGGGCGCAAAAACGGTGCAGGAAATTGAAATGACGCCGATAGATAAAACCCGGAATTTCCATAAGATCTATCTTTACATAGATAAAAAATCCCACATGGTCGTGTCTGGAAAAATGCTGGATAAAAGCGGTAACCGCTACCTCTATACCATCAATAACCTGAAAGGAAACCTGCCCTTAACAGATGGCAGTTTTATTTTTGACAAAGCAAAACATCCGGGCGTTGAAGAAGTGGATTTGAGACAGTAACAATTGTCAATTGTTCACTTTCCATTGTCAATTGCCTCCTTCCCCCCAGCGGAAAGTATTCAAATCAAATCCGGCCAGGTCAATTACCCGGTCAACAACGGTCGCCGCAACGTCCTCCAGCGTCTGGGGTTTGCTGTAGAAAGAAGGGGAGGCGGGACAAATAATACCACCGGCCAGGGTTACGGTTTCCATATTGCGGATGTGAATGAGATTATAAGGGGTATCCCGCACTACACAAATTAGTTTTCTTCTTTCCTTTAAGATTACGTCGGCGGCACGGGTGAGCAGATCGGATGATATTCCGGATGCGATCCTGCCCAGGGTTCCCATGGAACAGGGGACAATAATCATGGTATCGTATTTTGCCGAACCGGATGCAAATGGCGCTGAAAAGTCATCTTTGCCATATAAACTTACCGGGAGGTGCTGATAATCCTTATTTCCGAGCTCGGTTTCCCATACGGTCCGCGCATTAACTGTCATTAATACAGATAATTCATCCCATTGGGTCCTGATCTTCACCAATTTATCTATCAGTTGACGGGCATAGACCGATCCACTGGCGCCGGTAATGGCTACAACTATTTTTCTCATGGGCTTAATTGTCCTAATTACAAATTAGTTGATTTTCAATTGATGTGAATCTATTTTATACC
>DASRLM010000667.1:0-5539 GCA_035648455.1 Puia sp.
AATCATTTGTTTGTTTATACTGACAGTATGCTGCTGTATAAAAAAGATCCCGGTTTCCATGACCTGAATGCACACAGCGTTTTATTTCGTTTTCCCGATAAAACGTATACGGTCAGTTACTGGGTCAGTTACCGCAGAACATTAGGCGGCGTGCCCGCCCTGCTGAACGGAAAAACAAACCTGGATCTCCTGGATCAGTACAAACAGACCGTTGCTTTTGAATATTACAAAGCCCATCTCGAAAGATATAATAAGGATTTTGCCAGTCAACTGAGTGAATTCCGCGATGGTAATTTGTTGTTCGAAATCATGCAAAAACAGGTTTGGGATAAGGCTTCAGCCGATACGGCAGGTTTGAAAAATTTCTTTGAGACCCATGCCCGGAGCTACTGGTGGAAATCCAGTGCGGACGCCATTATCTTTAATGCGGGTAACCAGGCGTCAGCAGAAAAAATCAGGCAGGAAATCCAAAACAGCACCGGCAGCTGGCGAATCCTGGTGGATAGCCTGGGGGGCCAGGTTCAGGCGGACTCGGGTCGTTTCGAGATTAAACAACTGCCGGACAATGGCAACGCCGGAGATAACGGGTTTACCTCCAACATGACCAATTCAGATAAAACCGTTCAGTTTGCCTATATCATCCGGAAACATGCCGACCCTTCCCCCAGATCTTTCAGCGCGGCCCGCGGCCTGGTGATCAATGATTATCAGAATGAACTGGAAAACAAATGGATCGCGGAATTAAAGAAGAAATATCCGGTCAGGGTGGATGAAGCGGTTTTCAGAACACTGAGGTAATGTGGGAATGTGAAAATGTGGTAATGTGGAAATAAAATACAGGTTCCCTCATTCACATATTTCCACATTTTCACATTATCTCATTATCCAGCAAATCCAATATCTCCTCATCTTTCCCCATATCAAATTTCCGGGCGAGAAATCTATCTGAGCTGAGCAGCATATTGTAATCTTCAGCAGTAAATGTTTTTGGATTAGCGCCCCCCTTTGACCAGTCGATAAAATAGAAATTATCATTCACCACGCTTTCCCGGAACGCAGAATTCATAACGAGCGTGGGAACCAGGAATTCATCCGGTCCCCAGGTGAGGCGGACATAGCGTTTCAATCGCTTATCTGAATCCATAAAATTCACCACATATTGTGCGCAGTCAGCGCCGAGCGTCATACACATGGCCCTGGGCCCGCCGTACAATTGATAAGGAAGCGGAAATTTCCTTTCCGGCAGGATAGCATTCAGAAAAAACTGGAGGCGGTATCTGCCGCGAAATCCTGAATTGGTGAGATGATATTTTTTGATGCGCGTAACGGCATGATCCCACCAGTCTCCCTGTTCTTCAAAACTCATGAAATTTTTGCCAGGGTTTTTTTCAAGGAATTGAAATAGGTCGCCGACAGGCTTTATGGGATAATCCTGGCCACTCATCACGCTGATGTAATCATATTTCGTGTGGCTGCTTAAAATTTCTTTCATGGAGAGCAGCACCGCATGTACAAAATTATAGGAGGCCCAGCGGATCTTTATCCGCTGATGAACAAATTGTACCTGTGGCAGCCGGGCGAGATAGAGAAATGGCGCCGGATCTGTTTTCTTATCCAGGTGAATAAAAAAATCGAACGGGAACTGTTCAAATTTCTTCAGGTACCGCTCAATCTGCTGAGGATTTTTATGGGCCATGATGATACAGGCGATACGCATGGTATGGTTGTCAGTTGACGGTTGATCAGAATTGCTCATACAGCTTCCTCAGTTTCTCCCGCGTCATGATCCGTTCCCAGTCAGGGCCCAGGGCATTCTCCCACAGCGGCTTCATGCCCAAGGCTACATTGATCATGGTTTCGAACTGATCGTCGGTTAAACCTTTGGTGATGTGCCGGGGAATTTCAATGTTGTTTTTCTCTACCATCTTTTTGAATTCCCTTACGCCCTCGGGATAATAGGCTTCCAGTTTGTCGAATACAATGCAGTTGCCCACACCGTGACGGGTGCCCAGCAGATATCCCAGTCCATAGCTTACCGCATGGGCTACACCTACCTGGGAATAGGCAATGCTCATTCCCCCGGCATAGGAAGCCATCATGAGCTTGTCGTCGTGATGGGCCGTCCACGCGCCGTTTCCCAGGAATACTTTCTGGCAGAGGCTGAGCGCTTTTTCGCCATAAGATTTGCTGAATTCATTCAGGAAGGTGCCGGTTAAACTTTCGATGCAGTGGATGTAACAATCCATGCCCGTATAGAATCTTTGATTGGCCGGAGCGTTTGCTGTAAGCTCCGGATCCAGTACGATCTGATCGAAGGGGGTAAAATCGGAATTCATGCCCAGCTTGCGGGTGGGTCCCGTGAGCACGGTGGTCCGGGATACTTCCGCCCCTGTGCCGCTGAGGGTGGGAATGCCGGCTTTATAAACAGCTGGGAATTTCACCATATCCCATCCCTGGTAGTCTGCGGATGAACCCGGGTTTGTCATCATCAGCGAAACGGCCTTGGCCAGATCCATGGCAGAACCGCCGCCAATGCCGATGATTCCGCTCACGGTACCGAATTCCTGTTTGAGTCCGGATGCCAGGCCATCCACTTGTTTTGTTTTTGGCTCGTGGCTGGAATCGGCAAAAATAATTTTATCATTTCCCCGCAAAGGGATACGGTTAAGCAGGGGTTTGTTTTCAAAGAAATGATCCACCAGAAATATCATGGGTAGTTTTTCTTTCCGGTGTGGTGCTAATATTTCGTCCAGTTGATTAAAGCTTCCCCGGCCGTATACAACATAGCCCACCATTTTAAAATTTCTGAACTTCATGGATTTCCTGTTTTGGAATGCAAAGTTATCCGCTTTCAGTGTCCGGCGGAATGGGTTAATGCGGCAGCGCCGAATACGCCGGCACTGTCGCCCAGTTCCGGTCTGATCACCGGCACACTGCTGTAATTATTAAAGATGAACGATTTTAATGATTCTACCCCTTCGGTATAGATCACATCAATGTTACCCACACCTCCTCCAACCACGATGATATCCGGGTCGAGCATGTTGGTGATTACGGAAATTGCTTTTCCAAAAAAATGGGCAAGGCGACTGAGGGTTTCCCGGGCCGCGGCATCCTGATGCTGCAGGGCCACGATTTCCTTGAGGGATTTTTTTTCGCCTGTGAGGTCTTCGTAATATTTCTGCAGGGAAGGGCCGGACAGCACTTTCTCCACGCATCCGCTTTTTCCGCAATAACACGGTCCTCCCGATTCATCCAGAAAATTATGACCCCATTCCCCGCCGATACCATGATGGCCGTTCCAGATTTTCCCGTCAATAACAATTCCGCCACCCACACCGGTTCCCATGATGATTCCAAATACCATACGCGCCCCCGGCGCTTTCTTTTTAACACCTCCCCAGTTTGCTTCAGCCAGCGCAAAACAGTTGGCGTCATTGGCGAGCATAACGGGCATTTGCAGCCGGGCCTCCAGATCCTTTTTGAGCGGCCGACCATTGAGCATGGTGGTGTTGCAATTTTTCATGGTCAGCGAAATGGGATCCAGGATTCCCGGTGTGCCAAAGCCGATGCTTTTCGGGGTCAGCCCGGATTCGGCCTTCATTTTTACCACCAGTTTTTCTATCTGGCCGATGATGTGATCATACCCTCCGGAAGATTCTGTATCCACCCGGGTTCTTACCAGGGGCTCCGGATCCTTTTCGCTTTTTAAAATGACGCCTTCCATTTTTGTTCCGCCGAGGTCGATGCCCCACAAAGGTTGATTCATGCTTTCAGTTTAATTGAGGTTTATAATTTTCAGGCTTTCATCTTTTTATTTCCATGTGCCGGATGGCTCTTTGCAGGTCCTCTGGCGTATCAATTTCAATGCCCATATATTCAGTCACCACCATCCTCAGGGGTACGCCGTGTTCCAGGTAGCGGAGGCATTCAATTCGCTCAGTTGCTTCCAGCGGCGTCACCGGCCATTTTGTAAAATTCAGCAAAGCCTGTTTGCGATAGGCATAAACGCCGATGTGCTCGTAACAGGGAATGCCGGTACTGGCATCCCGGGGATAAGGAATCACACTTCTGCTGAAAAAAAGAGCATTCATTTGCAAGTCCACGGCCACCTTAACATAATTCGGGTCCTGTATGTTGTTTTTGCTTTTCATTTCCTGCATGAGGGAAGCAACCTGTATAAGTTCCTGCCGGTCTTCCTTAAAAACCTGCAATAGTTTTTGCAGGGGTTCGCGCTGTACAAATGGTTCATCGCCCTGCACGTTCACCACAACGTCCACCTCCATATCTTCAATGGCCTCCGCAATGCGGTCGCTTCCGCTCTCGTGCGGTTTATGGCTCATTTTAGCTTCTCCGCCGTGACGGACAATTTCCTGATAAATGACATCACTGTCCGTAACCACCATCACCTGGTCAAATAGTTGCGTGGCCACGGTATTCTCATAGGTATGGCGAATGACCGTTTTACTGCCAAGTTCCTGCATGAGTTTGCCCGGAAAGCGGGTTGAAGCATAACGGGCGGGGATCAGCGCAATGAAATTCATGAAGATCGTTTTCCAAATGTAATTTTTTAACGGTTTTGGGAAGTCAGAAATATTTTTCTTCCAGCAACCGCGTCAGAACGAGCACCGCAATCTGCGGCGTCCATGCCGGATGGTGTGCTTCCGGTAAAAGGCAGCATCAGAAAGAGAAGGAGTGGAAAATACTTTATTTGTCTGCGTTCATAATATTCCATAACAGGTCTTTTAATGCCTCTATTCCTTTTTGAGTAACGGAAGAAATGAAAATATGGGGAATACCGGCCGGTAGTTCTTTTTCAATCCCGGAAATTAATTCATCGTCCAACAAATCACTTTTACTAATGGCAATCACAAAACGTTTGTGCAGCAGTTCCGGATTGAACCGGCGCAGTTCATTCACCAGTATCTCATATTCTTTCCGGTGATCCGGACTGTCTGCCGGAATCAGGAACAGCAGCGCCACATTCCTTTCGATATGCCTTAAAAATCGATGCCCCAGACCTTTTCCTTCAGCAGCGCCTTCAATGATTCCGGGCAGGTCCGCTATACAGAAACTTTTACCGTCGCGGTATTCCACCATGCCCAGTTGCGGGCTGAGGGTGGTAAAGGCATAATCTGCAATTTTGGGTTTGGCGGCGGTAACTACAGAGAGCAGGGTGGATTTCCCCGCATTCGGGAAACCAACAAGACCCACATCAGCCAGCACTTTCAGTTCGAGCACCTTCCAGCCTTCCGTTCCCGGTTCTCCGGGCTGGGCGTGCTCCGGCGCCTGGTTGGTGGGTGTGGCAAACTGGGCATTTCCAAGTCCCCCGCGACCGCCCTTTAACCAGATCACTTCCTGGCCGTCTTCCAGGATCTCGGCATCTTTTGATCCCGTTTCTTCATCGCGGGCTATGGTTCCCAGGGGAACGTCAATAAAAATGTCTTTTCCGAACCGGCCGGTGCATTTGTTCCCGCTTCCCGCTTCGCCGTTTTCCGCCAGCACATTTTTATAATAGCGAAGGTGCAGCAGGGTCCAC
>DASRLM010000668.1:0-2268 GCA_035648455.1 Puia sp.
GAGGAACCTCCTGGAATAAAAGTTAAAAAAGGAGATCCTGCCCGTTGAGGCTTTTGTGGAAAGCAGGATCCGGGTGATTAAAAAACCACTCAGGGTAAAAAAAATATTGACCCCGGTATACCCTGAAATCAAATGCAGGAACCGGTCCGACAAATAATTGTTCGCAGTAAGCCGATCATAGATCCCCAGATGGGTGAGCAGGACAAACACTATGGAAACACATCTCAGGCCATCAAAGCCCCTGATATATTTAACGGTCATGGGGTTGGGTTCGCTTGTTAAAGGTCCGGGTTTGAAATTACTGGATTTGCGCCGTATCGGGTTTCTTTTATTTATTGCTTATTCCCGGAGCAAGGTCATATAAAGGATCCGTTTCACCCATGGCGGTCAGCAAGGCATAAATATTATGAAGCCCGATCTTTTCGCCCCATTCAAAAGGGCCCATCGGATACCCCGTTCCCAGTTTCATGGCGGTATCTATTTCCTCGCGGGTAGCAGTGCCTGCATCCAGTGTGTAATAAGCTTCATTGATGATCATCGAAATAATCCTGGGATTCACCAATCCCGGAACATCCTTCACAAATATTATATTTTCTCCGAAAATATAACGGGCCCGGCTACCGGATATTTCTCCGGAAGCGGCTTCCAGCAGGGGCATCTCCAGGAATCCAGGCCAGCCATTTATCCGGATAAAATCAGTTCCACAGACTGAAAGCGTTTGTATTACAGAATTTATGAATATGGGAGAAGGCAGGAGATGCCTCAGGGCCTCAATTCTTTCCGGGCCGGGTTCAAATACCAAATCCATATACGCATCAGCCTTCAGGTTCAGCAATCCGGGAAGGTCTTGTGCAAAGATCAACTGATGCGGTTTGAAAACCGGTGAGCGTTGCAATTCCGCTTTTTGCGGGGTGGTAGCGAGGATGGCTATGGTGGGCAATTGGTTGAGGGTTGAGGGTTGATGGTTGAGGGTTGAGGGATGACAGATGACAGATGACGGACTTTATGTGGTAATGCGTAATTAAACAGATCTTTTCGTTTCCCGGCCCGATAGATTTACGTTGCGGATCCGCACCTGAAGTCCGTCAACCGTCAACTGTCAACCGTCAACCCCCTACGTCGCTGACGCAAACTGCCTCAAAAACCGCAAATCATTCTGGGAATACAGCCGGAGATCATTGATGCGGTACTTGAGCTGGCAGATTCTTTCCACACCCATGCCGAAGGCAAAGCCGGTATATTTATCCGGATCTATGTTAAAATTCTGCAGCATCTTCGGATGCACCATGCCGCTGCCCAGGATTTCCACCCATCCCGTATGTTTACAAACGTTGCAACCGGATCCGCCGCAGATCAGGCAATTGATATCCATTTCCGCACTGGGTTCCGTGAAAGGGAAGTAAGAAGGACGGAAACGGACTTTCACCGATTTACCAAACATCTCCTGCACAAAAAAATACAGGGTCTGTTTCAGGTCGGCAAAGGAAACCTGCTCATCGATGTACAATCCTTCCGTCTGGTGAAAGAAACAATGCGCCCGCGCACTGATGGTTTCGTTGCGGTAAACCCGGCCCGGGCAGATGATGCGGATCGGTGGTTTTTGTTTTTCCATAACCCTGGCCTGCACACTGCTGGTATGCGTGCGCAGGAGCCAGTCCGGATTCTGATGAATATAAAAAGTGTCCTGCATATCACGCGCCGGATGATCCGCCGGAAGGTTCAATGCGGTAAAATTGTGCCAGTCGTCTTCTATCTCCGGACCTTCTGCAACGGAAAAACCAAGCCGCCCGAAGATCTGCACAATGCGGTTCCTGACCAGGCTGATGGGATGGCGCATGCCCAATGGAAGCGGATCTCCCGGAAGCGACCAGTCTATGTTATCGTTGATGGTTGATGGTTGATGGTTGATGGTTTTAGCCTCTTCATATTTGGATTCGGCAAGTTGTTTGAATTCATTGAGGATCTGTCCGAATTCCTTTTTCTTTTCCGCCGGAACCGTTTTCATTTCCTGAAAAAGATTTTTAACGATCCCCCGGGTACCCAGAAAACGGATGCGGTAGGTTTCAGCCGCATCGGCATTCTCCAGACGGGTTTCCCCGATCTCCTTCCGGTAGGTCTCCAGTTTTCCCAGTAATTCTTCCATGCTGCAAAGATAAAAGGAAAAACAAGTGTAAGTTTGTTTCAAATCGTGTTGAATGTTGTACAGTCTGCATATCCTGGACTATCTCGACCCGGTAAATATCCACGAGATCTCCAACGACGAGGAAT
>DASRLM010000669.1:0-2977 GCA_035648455.1 Puia sp.
GTTAAGGGAATTGAAATCCGGATCCCTGAAATTCCGGTTGTATGGTAAAAAACTGAATGGTGAATTTGCGCTGGTGCACATAAAAAATAATCAGCAGAAGGGAGATAATGCGTGGCTGCTGATCAAACACAAAGATGAATACGCTTCCGCGGCGGATGTCACCAAAAAAGAAAAATCGGTCCTGTCCGGCAAAACAGTGAACCAGGTGGGTAAAGACAGTAAAGCCAGAGAGTGGATCTCCGACAAGCCAAAAGCAGGTAAAAAAAAAGCGGAGAAACCGGAAAAGCCGCCCAGTGACGAACCTTTGTCCGGGAATATTACCAAATGGTTGGAAAAAGGGAGAAAGTCGCCCTTTCCCGGCAGCATCAAACCCATGCTGGCTACCCTGGTGGAAAAACCCTTTAATGGGAAGGACTGGATCTTTGAAATTAAATGGGACGGATACCGGGCCGTTGCGAAACTTAACCGCGGCCATGCGGGCATTGAATCCCGGAACAACATATCCTTTGATGAAAAATTCCTGCCGGTAAAACAGGCGCTGGAGAAATGGTCCGCCAACGTGGTGGTAGACGGGGAGATTATTGCCCTGACGGCAGATGGAAGGCCGGATTTTCAGGAGTTGCAGGGCTTTTTAAAACAGGGAAAAGCAGCCATACTGGTATATTATGTATTTGACCTGCTGTGGTATGAAGGGAAAGATTATACTGGTCTCCCGCTGATTGAAAGAAAATCCATTCTGCAATCCATTCTTCCCCCGGGAGACAACATCATTAAATACAGCGATCACGTGGTCGCAGAGGGCATTCCTTTTTTTGAGGCTGCCGTGGCCAAAGGCCTGGAAGGTGTGATGGCCAAAAAAGCCGACAGTGCCTATGCGGCCAATACCAGAAGCAAAAACTGGTTGAAAATTAAAAATAATCAGTTTGCGGAAGCCATTATCTGCGGATTTACCAGGGGACGGGAAAGCCGCAAATTCTTTGGAGCGGTTATCCTTGGCCGTTATGAAAAGGGCATCCTGAAATACATCGGGCACAGCGGTTCCGGTTTCGATGAGCGCGAATTAAAGGACCTCTATGCCCGGTTTAAACCACTGGTTACCGATGAATGTCCATTTAAGGTTAAGCCAAAGACCAATATGCCGGCTACCTGGCTGAAGCCGGAACTGGTTTGCCTCGTAAAATATACGGAAGTCACCCGCGACGGGAGCCTGCGGCACCCGATCTTCGCCGGACTGCGGGAAGATAAAAACGCGGCGGATGAAAAGCGGGCCACCACGACCAGGGTTCCAACACCGGCTGCGGACCAGGCAAAGGATAAAAAGAAAAAACTCCCCACCAGCAAAGGAAAGGCAAACCCTGATGATCCACTCATTCAAACGGGAACAACACAGCAGGAAGTTTCCATCCACCGGCATTTGCTTACCCTGTCGAACCTGACGAAAATATACTGGCCCGGGGATCGGATCAGCAAGGGTGATATGATTAATTACTATTACCAGGTAGCGGAATTTATCATGCCTTACCTGAAGGACCGGCCCCAATCGCTGAACCGGCATCCGAACGGTATTGAGGGCGAAACTTTTTATCAGAAGAATGTAGGGGATAAAATTCCGGGCTGGATCAAAACCCATCCCTATCTCAGTGAAAGCGACGGAAAAATCAAGAAATTCCTGGTAGCGACCGATGAGGCCAGCCTGATCTATATGGCGAACCTGGGTTGCATTGAAATGAATCCATGGAACAGCCGCATTCAAAAGCCGGATAACCCGGACTGGTGCGTGATTGATATAGATCCGGACACAACCAACACTTTTAATCAGGTTATCAAAGTGGCGTTACAGGTAAAGACATACCTGGATCAGTTGAAGGTAAAGTCATACTGCAAAACATCCGGATCTACGGGTATGCATATCTATATTCCGCTTGGCGCAAAATATGCTTATGATCAATCCAGGATGTTTGCCGAAATGATAGTGACAGCCGTTCAGCAGGAAATGCCCGGCATCACCAGCCTGGAACGAAGGCTCAGTAAAAGAAAAGGAAAGATCTATCTGGATTTTTTACAGAACCGGCAGATACAGACCATTGCAGCCCCCTATTCATTAAGACCCAAACCGGGCGTCACGGTATCCATGCCTTTGCACTGGGAAGAAGTAAAACCGGGTTTAAAGATCCGGGATTTTACCATTTTTAATGCGCTGGACCGGATCCGCCAGGAGCCGGATATATTTAAACCTGTACTCGGACCGGGAATCGACCTGGATAAGGTTTTAAGGAGTTGACGGCTTTGCCCCCCGAAGAGAAGCGGAGGTGGGTTGACGGGCCCGGGTGCCATTCTGGAACAATCTTTGCCTTTATCATCAGGAACTCAGGGAATAACAAACAATTTAATCAAACCTGAATGAAATCAAGTGCAATGCCATTCGGGTTCTTTATTTCTGCAGCGGTCTTCCTTCTCACGCCTATTCTCCCGCATGAAAAAAAGATTGAGTCAGACGCGGTGGCAGGTTCCATCCTCGGTATCGTGGTTCCTTTTTCTGTAAAAACAACTGTTTTTGCTATTTCTGTTTCTGATACCATGGCATTTACAATCACGGATACCACAAACGGAGCTTATATTCTGAAAGAGGTTCCTCCGGGTAATTATGCCCTGGTTTTTGTTCCTTCTGATCATTCCTATTATAAAAATTCCTGCAGGGCTGCGGTTTCTGAAGGACAGATCACCATTGCAGATACCATCCGGCTGCGTAAGTAAAGCAGGCTGAATAACAGCGTCGCGTCTTGCACGGACGCTGACCATTCCCGTTTTTTTCTTTAATTTTAGGGCCGCTACGCAGGTAAAATAGAGCTCTTAAAAACGTTATTTAAAAAACGATTCGATTAATGAATTATCCGGCCGTCAGAGATTTTAAAAGAGCGATTTCTTTCATTTTATTTTTTTCCTCGTTTGCCTGCAGCACCACAAGAGTATATAAGAG
>DASRLM010000670.1:0-3523 GCA_035648455.1 Puia sp.
GCGTGCAATTTCCGCAGTATAGAGGCCGCTCGCGGCCACCACCATGCCCGTTTGGATGGTTCCCTGGTCGGTGGTTACGGAAACCACCTGGTTGTTTCGGGTATTGATGGCCGTTACCCGGGTCTGCTGGCATATCTGCACACCCATTCGTTTGGCTTCTTTGGCCAGGGAGTTACAGAGCAGGCTCGGATCGAGATAGCCGTCGGTGGATAAATAGGTGCAGGCCAGCACATTTTCTGTGGACAGCAAAGGGAATAGCTCCCTTGCCCTTTCGGGCGAAATTTCTTCCAGCGGCAAACCAAACGTGGTTGCCCAGCCCACCTGCCTTTTCAGTTCCTGTACCCTTTCCGGGGTGCAGGCCAGCCGGATACCGCCGCATTCTATCCAGCCAGGATCTGTTTCGGGATTGCGGGCCAGTTCGCGGTAGAGTTGTGCGCTGTACATCATCATCGAGGTGAGGGTTACGGATCCTCTTAACTGGCCAACGAGGCCCGCGGAATGAAAAGTGGATCCGCTGGTCAGTTCGCTTCGCTCCACCAGCACAATATCACGGGCACCCCTAAGCGCTAAATGATAGGCAATGGAAGCGCCGGCTACGCCGCCGCCGATGATCACGATGCTGGCCCCGGAAGGAAAATTATTCATACGGTTAAATTTTCTAAAATTTGCTGATAGCGGTCCCCGCTGAGTTCAGGCAATACGGCCTGCCATTTACGCATGCCCCATGCCCTGAAATCAAAATCAATGGGCGAAACCGCTTCCTGTATAGCGGCCCACAACACCCATCCATAACGGGCAATCACCGACCAGGCCCGGGCACGCGCTATTTTTGAAACGAGGTGTTCCTGCCAGTAGGCATCGCAAAGCGCCGTGAGCTGTGCATCATCCAAAGCCGTTTCACCGGCCAGGTTTCCGATGTCAAAAGATGCTTCGTTCTGGCCCGCATATTCATAATCTATGATCCAGATTTTTTTACCGTCGTCGAGGAAATTTTCAGCCAGCAGGTCGTTGTTGCAGGGCACTGATTTTTCCGGATTTACCGCGAGGCGGTTCTCCAGTTTCAACACCAGGGGTTCCGGGTTCAAATAGCCATCGGGCATGAAATATCCGGAATCCAGAACGGTTTTCCGGTACCGGGCACGGATCAGCGGGAAGTGAAAATGCCCCTGGAACTCCGGGCCGGCATGTAAAGTTTTTAAAGCGGTGGCAACCCTGGGGAGAAGACCGGGCAGTACATGGAAATCATCTGCATGCAAAGTTTTCGCTTCGATCCAGCGGAGCACCAAAACATTTTCGTCCGGACCTGAATAAATCACATCGGGTCCGATGCCCGCCTGGCTGGCCCTCCCTGTGTTCAGGCGTTCGTTATCCCGGTTGATGCCGAGCAGGCTGACCTTTTCGCTCCCTACACGAATCACATAGCTGCCGGCAGCCGTATCCAGGCGATAATTCTTGTTGGTTAAGCCGCCGTTCAGCAGGCTGATGTTTTGAACACCGGCCAGGCACGGAATCCTCTTAATCAGCTCATTTAACTTAGTATCCTGAATTGGCGAATGCATCATCATGTAAACGGGTGATCAATTATTTTTACCGGATACTTACTAAATCAGATGGTTTTCTTTGGACCGGTAAACCATTTTTTAACGGACATCTGCCACCATATCCAGAGGATCAGCAAAGTGATTCCCACCAGGATCGGCGCATAGTTCACGGCCACCCAGGTAAAATCTTTATTACCGGGAACGGCCGCCGGTTCAAAGGGCAGGATAAAATAGATGGTAATGAACACAATTTCAGCCAGGGCGATCAGATTCATCCATTTGTATTTATTGCCCAGGTTCCACTGGCCTGCCTTGAAATTATCGCCTGCGCGCCATCGCAGCCAGATGGGTATGAAGAAAGCCAGGTAGAGGCCAACCACACCCACCGATACCACGGCATAAAAAGCAGTTGGAATGCCCCTCGGGCTTTTCCAGAGAGCGGGCAGCGTGATGATCAGGCTGATGAGGGAGCACATTAACACCGCATTTACCGGAACGGAATAACTGCTCACTTTTGACCAGTGTCTGGAACCGGGAATGGCCCCGTCCCGGGAAAAGGCAAACATCATCCGTGAGCAGGAGGTCATACATGCCGTTGCGCAGAATAATTGTCCCGCGGTAGAAATCATCAGCACCACCTTACACATGGCCGGTGTTAAAGCATGGAACAGGATCGTAATAACGGAACCCGCACCAAAAGGATTTATGGCCGGGTCGAAGGAACTGACAATGGCCGGCTTTGTGGCTGCATATAAAAGGGCCAGCAGTAATATATAACCACCAATGGCCGAATAGAAGATCGATTTCCAGATCCCTTTGGCGGAGGACAAATGGGCGGACTGGGTTTCTTCGGACAGATGAGCAGAGGCGTCAAACCCGGTGATGGTATACTGTATCAGAAGAAAACCCATGGGCAGTACATACAGCCAGTACATCCAGTGGCCTTCAAATCCGGAATTATTTATTTTATTGGTGAACATCCAGCTGAGGCTCTGGTGTTCGGACGGAGTGATGACCAATATGCCAATGATCAGGGCAGCGCCGAATACGTGCCACCATACCGAAACATTATTCAGCAACGCCTGAATCTGGCTGCTGAAAACATTGAACAGGGTAACCAGCACAAGGATGATGAGAAACCAGAAGAACTGCTGTTTGATATAATCCCCGTGCAGGAAATCTGCCGCATACTGCGGATAACACATGCCCAGCGTGATGTTCAGGAACGTGGCCGCACCGTAAACCACCGATGCGGTAATGGCCAGTAACCCGATGAGATTGAGCCAGCCGGTAAAGAAACCCGCTTTGGCCCCTCCGAGTTTGGAGGCCCACCAGTAAATACCGCCCGATGTGGGATAGGCGGAAGCCAGCTCGGACATGCAGAAACCAATCACCAGAATCAAAACTGAGATCAGGGGCCAGCCGATGGAGATGGCCACAGGTCCCCCATTGTTCCAGGCCTGGGCGAATGTGGTAAAGCACCCGCTCAGTATGGAAATGATGGAAAAGGAAATGGCGAAATTCGAAAAAGCGGACCAGGATCTTTTGAGCTCCTGTTTGTACCCCAGCGCGGCCAGGAATTTTTCATCATCGGAAACAGGGGGTTGCTGACCGGTAGTGGCATCAGGGTTTAGCGACATATTTCAAATATATGAGTATTCCCAACGCGAAAAAAGGGTGTAGTCCGATTCTCCTAAGGATGCTGCACGGCTGTATTTCGGGAATAGCCACTGCAGCAACAGCAGATGATTGATCAATGTTAACGGAAAGCGGCTGACGGAGTTACTGTCCTGAATAGCCATACATGTGAATTGATATCTATAATTATATATAGATATAGCAGAATATAGCAGGATAAAACCAAAAATAAGTCGGGGGTAAGCCAGATCTTAAAGTCTGGCTTATCCCTGACTTATTACAGGCTTATCTATGGGTTATATGTGGCTTACCTGAGTGATCGATAAATGACAGTTGCGTATAAT
>DASRLM010000671.1:0-5240 GCA_035648455.1 Puia sp.
AAATAAAGACCGATCATGAATATCATCAAAGGCAGCCGGGAATATTTTCCAGGCATCGGACAGATCAAATTCGAAGGACGCGCATCAGATAATCCGCTTGCGTTTAAATGGTACGACGAAAACAAAATGATTGCCGGCAAAAAATTAAAGGACCATGTGAAATTTGCCGTTGCCTACTGGCACAGCTTCTGTAATACGGGCGGAGATCCGTTCGGCCCGGGCACCAAACAATTTCCCTGGAACCAGTCTGCGGATGCTGTTCAGGCGGCAAAAGATAAAATGGACGCAGCTTTTGAATTCATCAGCAAACTGGGTGCGCCCTATTATTGTTTTCACGATATCGATATGGTGGATGAAGGGTCCACGGCTGCCGAATATGAAAAACGATTGCAGACCCTGGTATCGTATGCGAAACAAAAGCAGGAGGACAGCGGCGTAAAATTGCTTTGGGGAACGGCCAATGTTTTTTCCAACCCGAGATACATGAACGGCGCGGCAACCAATCCGGATTTTGCTGCCCTCGCCTATGCGGGGCTACAGGTAAAGAACGCACTGGATGCTACCATTGCACTCGGCGGCGAGAATTATGTGTTCTGGGGCGGGAGGGAAGGATATATGTCTCTGCTGAATACCCAAATGAAAAAAGAGGTGGATCACCTCGGACGTTTTCTCGGCATGGCGCGTGATTACGCCCGCAAACAGGGGTTTAAGGGAACATTTTTTATTGAACCCAAACCCTGCGAACCCACCAAACACCAATATGATTACGATTGTGCCACGGTGATCGGATTTCTCCGCCAATTCGGGCTGGACAAGGATTTCAAGATCAACATTGAAGTGAATCATGCAACACTGGCGGGCCATACCTTTCAGCACGAACTGCAGGTGGCTGCCGATGCCGGCATGCTGGGCAGTATTGATGCCAACCGTGGGGATTATCAGAATGGCTGGGATACGGATCAGTTCCCGATGCAGTTGAATGAATTGATTGAATCCATGCTGATTATACTGGAGGCCGGTGGCCTGGCCGGGGGCGGCGTAAATTTCGATGCCAAAACCAGGAGAAGCTCAACAGATCTGGAAGACCTTTTCCTGGCGCATATTGGCGGCATGGATACCTTCGCCCGTGCCGTGATCACGGCTGATCTGATCCTTCAGCAATCGCCGTATAAAAAATTCAGAAAAGAAAGATATGCATCCTTTGATTCCGGGAAAGGAAAGGATTTTGAGGAAGGGAAACTGGTGCTGGAGGACCTGCGTAATTTTGCCGCCACCAACGGCGAACCCAAACAGATCAGTGGCAAACAGGAATGGCTGGAAAATATCATCAACCAGTACATCTGATTATTTACAGGCATCTCCGAAAGAAGCATCCAGGTTTTCTTTAAACTGCGCATACAGCCCACGGTTAGGTTCACCCAGTGTATTTTTGGGGAGGAGAAGACCGGCATAGTTGCGGCAGCGGTCGATGAATGGATACAAACCGGTCAAATTGAGACTGGTGATTTCTTTGCCATCACTGCTGATCCAGCAACCCAGACCGGTTTTGTATCCGGTGGCTTCTTTGGGAACATATTTTACCGGAAGGGAAGGGAATTGCAGGGTCTCCATTTCCTGTATCGCTTTTTCACTCAATACTTGTTTCCCATCAAAACTTCCTTTGTTCAGCAGCATGCCGAGGAAATTGATGAAATCATTGGGCGTTGTTACGGCGCCGTCCGCAGCATTGATGGCCCCGCCGTTTTCATTGGTAAAACTGGTTGCCCGCATTTTGCAGGGCCTGAGAATCTTTTCCTGCACAATGCGGTCGAAAGTTCTTTTAGTAACCACTTCGAGCACGCGGGCGGCAATATCCGGTCCGATCTGGCTGAAATTAACTGCTGTTCCCGGGTTCGTTTGAATTTCACGTTTCGAGGCAAATGCATCCACCTCGGTCTCCAGATCAGGATACTTGCTTTTTTGAAGAAGTCTGAGCGCGCCGGGCGCGTCTCCCTGAATGCCGGTGGTAAAGCTCAAGCAATTCCGGATGGTAATGTAGGTCTTCATATATTTCGCGAAAATGGGCATGTACTTGCTCACTTTGTCGTCCAGCGAAATTTTTCCGGCGTCCACATAGGCCATCACGGTTGCGGCGGTAAGCCATTGGCTGGCAATTCCAGCCGGGGCCTGGGTTCTTCCATTAAAATCACCGATCTCTTTTTCCAGTTCTTTCCGGTATACAATTTTCCCATTTTTATAAGCCAGGGCTACCAGGTTGGTTCCCAGCGTTTTCTGGTTCGTCTGAAGAAAGGCATCTGTGGAGGGAGAGGTGGAAGGCAGGGTTTTGGATGATTGGGTACTGCCAGCCAGCCAGAATAACAGACTCAGGCAGGAAAGGCTGCAGCGACGGCATAAGGATTTGAGTTTATATGACAGAGTTTCAGGGAATTGGGATTGGTTTGAGTTTTGAAACATGGTATCTGATTTAAAAACGAATATGAATTTAAACAACTTTACTATAAAAGCATCTGAGGTGCTCCAGCAGGCCCAGCAATTGGCATTCAATGCGCAGAATCCTGCTATTGAAACGGAACACCTTATGAAGGCGTTGCTTGATCAGCAGGATTCCCCTGTGGGATACCTGCTGAAGAAAAATAATGTAACCCTGAACCTGCTGGAGTCAAAATTAAATGACCTCATTGAAAAACTGCCGAAAGTTTCCGGAACTGATCCCGCACAGTCGCTCAGCCGGGAGGCCAATAATGTGGTTCTCCGGGCAGGCGCTGTATTGAAACCATTCGATGATGAGTTCATCACACCCGAGCACCTGGTGCTGGCCATTCTTCAGGGAAACGATGCCACGGCAAAATTGCTGAAGAATGCCGGGCTTACGGAAAAGGGGCTGATCAGTTCCATAAAGGAATTGCGCAAAGGATCCACGGTTTCTTCCAATACCCAGGAAACACAGTTTAATGCCCTGAATAAATATGCAAAAAATCTAAATGAACTTGCCCGGCAGGGTAAACTCGACCCGGTGATCGGTCGTGATGAGGAGATCCGGAGAACCCTGCACATCCTCTCCCGGCGGAGCAAAAATAACCCGATACTCGTCGGTGAGCCGGGCGTGGGGAAAACGGCCATTGCCGAAGGACTTGCCCACCGTATCGTGAACGGGGATGTGCCCGAAAATCTGAAATCAAAAATCATTTATGCACTGGACATGGGCCTGCTCATCGCCGGTGCCAAGTATAAAGGCGAATTTGAAGAAAGGCTGAAAAGTGTGATCAAAGAAGTGGCCGACAGCAGCGGGGAGATCATTTTATTTATCGATGAGATCCATACCCTCGTGGGTGCTGGCGGCGGAGAAGGTGCCATGGATGCGGCCAATATTCTGAAACCGGCCCTGGCCCGGGGAGAACTCCGGGCCATCGGAGCCACCACCTTAAACGAATACCAGAAGTTCTTTGAAAAAGATAAGGCGCTGGAACGCCGCTTTCAAAGAGTGATGATCGGTGAACCGAATGAAGAAGATGCCATTTCGATTTTACGCGGACTCAAGGACCGTTACGAAACGTATCACCATGTCAGGATCAAGGATGAAGCGATCATTGCCGCTGTTGAATTGTCCAACCGGTATATAACCGATCGCTTTTTGCCAGACAAGGCCATTGACCTGATAGATGAAAGTGCCGCCAAATTGCGGCTGGAAATGAATTCGATGCCGGAAGAACTGGACCAGATGGAAAGGCAGATCCGGCAACTGGAAATAGAACGGGAAGCCATCAAGCGGGAAAACGACGATGAAAAACTTCGCCAGCTGAGTGCTGATATCGGAAACCTAAGCGTTACCAAAGATACCCTGATGTCCAAATGGAAACAGGAAAAGGAACTTGTGGAAAAAGTGCAGAACGCCAAGGCACGGATTGAATCGCTGAAACTGGCAGCGGAAAAAGCAGAACGGGAAGGGGACTATGGCAAAGTGGCCGAGATCCGTTATGGGAAAATAAAAGAGCAGGAACAGATCATCTCGGAGTATACCGCACAGCTCAACAACAGCACTGATAAAAGATTGCTGAAAGAAGAAGTGGATGCGGAAGATATTGCACAGGCAGTCGCCAAGGCAACGGGCATACCGGTGGCCAAAATGATGCAGGCGGAAAAAGATAAATTACTGAACCTCGAAACGGAACTGCATCAGCGGGTAATCGGGCAGGAGGAAGCCATTACAGCGGTATCAGACGCCATTCGCCGCAGCCGTGCGGGTCTCCAGGATCCCAAAAGACCCATCGGATCTTTTATTTTCCTCGGTACCACCGGTGTGGGAAAAACCGAATTGGCCAAGGCACTGGCAGATTATTTATTCGACGATGAAAGCATGATGACGCGGATAGACATGAGCGAATACCAGGAAAAACATACGGTCAGCCGGCTGATCGGCGCCCCTCCGGGTTATGTTGGATATGATGAAGGAGGTCAGTTAACCGAAGCCGTCAGGCGGAAACCCTATAGTGTGGTATTGCTGGATGAAATTGAAAAGGCACATCCTGATGTGTTTAATATTTTGCTCCAGGTGCTGGATGATGGAAGGCTGACGGACAATAAGGGAAGGGTGGTAAACTTTAAGAATACCATCATTATTATGACCAGCAATCTCGGCAGCCAGATCATTCAGACCGCCTTTGAAGATGTTACGGAAGAGAATAAACAGGAAGTGGTGGAAAAAACCAGGTTGGAGGTCATGAACCTGCTGCGGCAAACCATCCGTCCGGAGTTTTTAAACAGGATTGACGAAGTGATTATGTTCCAGCCGCTGCTGAAAGCAGAAATTCGGGGTATCGTCCGGATTCAGCTGGATAATCTTTCCCGGATGCTGACGAAAAATGGCATTGAGCTGAAGTTCAGTAATTATGCGGTGGACTATCTTGCCGAAAACGGATTTGACCCCCAGTTTGGGGCCAGGCCCCTGAAAAGGCTTATCCAGAAAGAGATCGTTAATCCATTGAGTAAAAAGATCTTATCCGGAAATGTCGACCGGGTTCACCCGGTTCTGGTGGATGTGTTTGACGGAGTGGTTGTTTTCCGAAATGAGCATGAAGAAAAGGAGAAATCGGCCATAACATCTTAATAAGTTGTTAACTAATTTATTATCTTGGTTATGACCGTAAAATAAGTAAGATTTCCGGGGGAAAATACCTATTTTTAGCCGCCTCCTGCCAATCCGTCTGGTTAAGAGGCTTTTTTTTCAACTTTTGGGGTTGAAA
>DASRLM010000672.1:0-2347 GCA_035648455.1 Puia sp.
ATACATTTCTTTTAGCGGAAAGCCCGTATTCTGGATGCTGCTCGATGTGGTATATCAAAGCGGCCTGCCGGAAACTTATCAGTTACCCGTATGTTTTATTTCCGGTAAGGAAACGGAAAAGGTAAGGGAAATGAATCCGAACGCGCTGATGGCCATCGTGAAACTGAGTGATGAAAAAGGATTTCTCTGTGATGCATTTTTCACTCCCTCCCTGCAGCAGGATCTGATCAATAATATGGTTGGCCGGAACGCTGTTTCCCTGCGGCATGGGAGAATGGATTTTTACGGGAACCAGACACTGAAGGAACACTGGCAGGAAACAGATGCGGTGAGAACGCGCATTCATGCTTCGGATGAATCCAATACTTCCATCACCTACGATAACCGCTACTTACTGCGGATGTACCGGAAGATCGATATTTCCATTAATCCGGATCTGGAAATCACCCGTTTCCTGAGTGAGAAAGCGAAGTTCCGGTATATGCCCGGCTTTATCGGGGGCATTGAGTGGAAAAGCGACGAGGAAGCCATTGTGCTGGGCATCATGCAGACGATGATCGAGAATCACGGTGATGGATATACGTATATGAGGGAAAGGGTGAACAACTTCATCGAACGGATCATGGCGCGGGATAAAAACCAGCTCAATCCCTATGAATATATCGGTACGCTGGTAAATCCCGTTGGGTTCGATCAGTTGCCGGAACATTTGCAGATACTCATCGGCAACAATGCAGCCGAACAAACCCGGCTGCTGGGAAGACGCACGGGACAGATGCACCTGGCGCTGGCCTCCGGAACGGAAGCCGCTTTCCGGCCGGAACCGTTCTCCCTGCATTATCAGCGTTCCCTGTTTTCCCACATGCAGTCCCTGCTCCGGGAAGTATTTCAAAATCTTTCCAGGTATCAGAAAAAGGCCTCCGGCGATACGGCCAAAAAAGTGGACCTGATCATCGCCCGGCGACCGGTTATTGTGGAAGAGATGAAAAAAATTTACAGCAAAAAACTGGACGTGCTCAAGATCAGGATACACGGAAATTATCATTTATCCCAGGTGTTGCTCACGGGAATAGACCTGGCCATCCAGGATTACGGTGGTGATGCGACCCACAGTTACAGCGAACGCCGGCTGAAACGTTCTCCGTTGCGGGACGTTGCCTCCATGGTGAACTCGATCTATGAGGTGGCGCATGAAACGTTCCGAAGCAACGATCATTTTTCCAAAGATTCCCATGCCGCGCTGCTTCCCTTTTCTTCCCTTTGGGCCCATTACATCAGCGGCATTTTTATTCACTCCTGGAAAGAAACGGTAAAAGGCAGTGAACTCATTCCAAAAGATCCGCAGGAACTTTCCATGATGATGCAGAATTACCTGCTGCTCCAGGTTTTTAAAAAATTAAATTACGATGTGAATTATGATGAAGAAAGCGCCCCGGTGCCCTTCGACATCATACTATCCCTGCTGAAACTCAATATACAACCTGCCCATGCAGCCGCTGAGGCCGTTGGGACCCCTGTTTAAAATCCCACGAAGCGGTTATTGTTTTCCATCCGCCGTTGAAATACTTTGGCCCGATATAAGTTTCCCTTCATGCTGGTCAAAACCTATGGAAGTGCCGTGTATGGTGTTGATGCCATTACAATCACCGTGGAAGTGAATGTAATGAAGGGGAAGAATTATTTCATTGTCGGCCTGCCGGACAATGCCATAAAAGAAAGCCTGCAGCGCGTGGAGAGCGCTCTGAAAACAAATGGATTCCTGATGCCCAGGATCAAGCTGCTGGTGAACCTGGCACCGGCGAACATCCGGAAATCCGGATCCGCCTTTGATCTCCCTATAGCCATAGGCATTCTGGCTGCCAGCGGACAGATTAAAGATCCGGCCGTATTAAAGCAGCTGCTCATTATGGGAGAATTAAACCTGGACGGCAGCATTCTTCCGGTAAAGGGTGCGCTGCCGATGGCCATACAGGCGCGCAAGGAACAGTTTACGGGATTCCTGGTACCGAAATCAAATGGATACGAAGCGGCCATGGTAAATAATATTTCCATTTATCCGGTTTCCCATATCCGGGAAGTGGTTGAATTCCTTGACGGCAAAACAGCCATCAGTCCTTTACAGACAGATCCCCGACATGATTTTTTTTCCGGTCAATTCGATTTCGATATTGATTTCCGGGATGTAAAGGGGCAGCAGCAAATAAAAAGGGCACTGGAGATTGCCGCTACCGGCGCTCACAACGCGATCCTTATCGGGCCGCCCGGATCGGGTAATGTAAAGTGGAAGATTATGTAAAGTAAAAAAAGCAATGCATTGCAAGTCAATGGTTCGGTCACAACACAAGGC
>DASRLM010000673.1:0-2067 GCA_035648455.1 Puia sp.
GGCCATATCGTTTTCATTTTCTCAAAAACGAAAAACGGAATCGCCTGCCGGGAATTCCATCACGCCCGTAGGGATCATCCCGCACCTTTCCGATTCGGCACTGCTCGATATTGTACAACGCCAAACTTTTCGTTACTTCTGGCACCATGCCCATCCTCACAGCGGTATGGCCCTGGAAAGGGACAATACCGTGAAAGCAGAATATTACTGGGATTTTATCAATGAGGCAGACGATGAGCCCAACCTGAGCAAAGATGATTTCGGGCCGGATGCCTGCGCTACCGGCGGAACGGGTTTTGGTATAATGGCCACCGTGGTGGCCGTTAACCGCGGGTGGATCGGAAGAGACACTGCCCTGAGACGGCTCATTCAGATCGCTGATTTCCTGACAAAGGCAGATTGCTTTCATGGCATCTATCCGCATTTCATTAACGGAACCACCGGAAAAACCATTCCTTTCGGAAGGGTGGATGATGGAGCGGACATTGTGGAAACCTCTTACCTGATGATGGGCATGCTCGTGTCCAGGGAATATTTCAACGGGAACACACTGCCCGAAAGATATTTCCGGAAAAGAGTGAACGAAATGTGGGAAACTGCCAACTGGAACTGGCATACAAAAAATGACAACAAACTTTTATACTGGCACTGGAGCCCGGACAATGGTTTTGATATGAACTTTCCCGTGTATGGTTATGACGAAGCATTGATCACTTATATTGTTGCCGCTTCTTCCCATACGCACGCTATTTCAGCGGATATATACAACAACACCTGGGTCAAAAGCGACGGGTGGAAAAATGGGAAATCCTATTACGGCTATACCTTGCCGTTAGGAAATTATGATAAAGGGGGTCCGCTGTTTTTCGAGCAATACACGTATTTGGGTATAGACCCGCGGGGACTGACCGATCAGGCCGGCATAAATTATTGGGACCAGGTAAAAAACCATACGCTGATCAACCGGGCATATTGTATCGAGAACCCCAAAAAATACGCGGGATACGGCGAAAATTGCTGGGGATTAACAGCCGGTGACAGTTATAAAGGATATGTGGCCCATTGTCCCCAGGTTGATCTGGGCGTTATTCAGCCAACCGCAGCGCTATCGTCTTTTCCCTACACGCCTGAATATTCCATGCAAGCGCTGAAATATTTTTATTATGATTTAGGCGACAAGATCTGGGGGCCTTATGGTTTTGCCGACGGCTTTAGCGAATCGCACCACTGGTACACCAAAACGCACCTGGCCATTGATGAGGGTCCGATTGTGGTTATGATAGAAAATTACAGAACCGGATTATTGTGGAGGCTTTTTATGAAAATTCCGGATATCCAAACCGGATTAAAAAAACTGGGGTTTCAAAGTCCCTTACTTCAATAGCTTATGGTTACGGTATCTCTAATATGCCGAATATAAAATCTTGCCGAATGAAAATCAGGTTAACGCTCTTTCTGGGTATGATTTCCCTCTTTCTGAATACATGCGCCCAGCAACAAACCTATTGCAATCCGATCAACATCGATTACGGGTACACGCCCATTCCCGATTTTTCGGAAGCCGGTCGTCACCGTGCCACCGCCGATCCCACCATAACCCTGTATAAAGGGGACTATTATCTTTTCTCCACCAACCAGTGGGGATACTGGTGGAGTCACGATATGCTGAACTGGCATTTTATCAAACGGTCCTTCCTGAAACCCTGGCACCATGTGTATGATGATCTCTGTGCACCGGCCACCCTCGTACTCGGAGATACCCTGCTGGTGCTGGGTTCAACCTATACCAAAAATTTCCCCCTCTGGATGAGCACGGATCCCAAAGAAAATCATTGGAAAGAAGCGGTCGATTCTTTCCGGGCCGGCGCCTGGGATCCCGGATTATTCCTGGATGACGATGGCCGGATTTATTTGTACCATGGCTCCAGCAATTTCTATCCCCTGTATGGCTGGGAAATTGACCGTAAAACACTTCAGCCCATAGGCGAACATACCGAACTGATCATGCTGCACGATGATATTCATGGCTGGGAAAGGTTTGGTGAATACAACGACAACAATTTCCTC
>DASRLM010000674.1:0-11712 GCA_035648455.1 Puia sp.
CGGTCAACCGTCAACCGTCATCCGTCAACATACTGTAAGCAGCGCATACATATAAGAAAACCGGGAACTTTCAGGAACCAGCAGCAGTATTTTCTGTCCCGTTTTCAGGTTTTTATTGTGGAATACTTCGTCCACCATAAAATAAACGGATCCCGCACCTACATTCCCCAGGCTGCTCAGGTTGGTAACCCACTTTTCGTAGGGAATGGGGGTGCCGTTCTTTACCAGCTGGTCGAAGATTTTGGCACGAAAGAATTCGCTGGACATATGCGGAAGGAAGTAATCGACATCGGCCGGATTCAGCCCTTTGTCCCTGAACAAATCGGTCAGCATAAGACCGCCGAGCGGAACAATATTTTCACTCAGCAGTTTTACATCCTGCTTGATGCTCATGACGGACTTGTTCCGGACTTCCTCGGGACTGTAATCCAGGTAGCTTTTCAGTTTCCCGTCCTTCATTTTGTCACTGCCCATATACATGCAGGATTCCATTCGGTTGGCGTAGGAGACACCTTCTATCCATTCCACCCGGAGACTGAATCCGGTCTCATTTTTTTTGTCGGATAAAAGAAAAGAGGAAGCACCATCCGATAACATCCAGCGTAAAAATTCCTTTTCAAAACCGATGTATGGGTTTTCTTCCAATTCCTTTAGTTTCTGCGCTTCTTCTTCAAATATATCAGCTTTAATTATAGCGGACAACCTTTCCGAACCGGTGGCCACCGCGGTATGGGCGCTTCCCGTTTTAATGGCCATATAAGCATACTTGAACGCATGCATGCCGGCACAACAAACGCCGGAAGGAGAAACCACTTCAATGGAGCGGGATTCAGGAAGTTCCCCATGCACCATCACCGCGTGGGAAGGCATGATCTGATCAGGGGAAGAGGTGCCGCAGACCAGCAGGTCAATGGCTTTGATTTTTTCAGGATCATTATCCAGCATGGTCCGGATGGCCTGTGCGGTCATTTCTGCATTGGTATGGGTGGACTTCCCTTCCCGGGTCAATGCATAAAATCTTCTTTTAATGCCGTTATTGCGCAGGACGATCCTTTTGGATTTGGACGGGTTTTTATTGATCAGTCCCAGGAACTCCTCCATCTCCTCGTTCGATACGGGTTCGTTGGGGAAATAAGTAGCTGTTTTTGTGATATAAACCTCTTTAAGCTCCATCTTCATTACCGGATTAATCCACACCTGAATAATATTGTTTTTGCCTTTTTATTCGCCCGGATAAAAAGGGTTTGAAAAAGATCGCATCAACAGTGAGTATTATCGGGGCTGCTATAAACAGCGCAATTAAAAGATAATATTTGAATGCAACAAGCCAGGCAGTTCTTTTTTTGCGTTTCGAAATGATGCCTGCCCACACTTTAAAAATCTTTCTGGCCTTGGACTCAATGAACATCAGGGCATACCTTATCTGCACCGCTCCGGCGTCCACCAGCTCTTCCTGCAATCCCTGCCAGTTATTGTTTTGTATATGCGGAACCACGAGATCTCCGTAGACCCGGGTATGGACAATATCCGCTTCCGATACCCCGGGTACCGGGAAGATATTCAGGTAACGGTCCTTCTTCCCGCCGAACATCCAATGTAATAGCGTAACGAAGCTAACGAAATTGGGATGGCGGTCCACCAGGGAAATATTGCCGACCAGCCTGGCATCCATCTTCCTTAATACCGGTTTGATCTTTTCCATGGCGCTCATCCACATATTCCGTGCGCCGGTAATCGTAATCACCGGTGTATTTTTGGCCAGCGCTTTGAAACGGGGATCATTCATCAGGCTGTTGGCCGGAATACTGGGAGACAGGAACCAGGCCTGATAACCCAGCACGATCAGATCGTAAGATGCTTCTTTAAAGGAAAACGGTTCCAGGGGGCCGGGAACCTGGTTTACGCAATCGGGCATGACGGCGAAAAACGACTTGCCCGACCAGGGGAATGGATAAGCAGGCGCCGGAAAAACCTGCACTTTTTCCACATCGGCCCCCGCATCCAGAAGAGGCCGGGTAAAATGATCTATGATAGAGGCTAGCTGGCCGGACTGGGTATAGAATACCGCTAATACTTTTTTGCCCATTCTGGGGCCGAAGTTAAGAAACCTGGAGCTTTAAAACCTTCGATTTTTTGTTGTAATCCGCTATGGCCCGCTGAACTTCACCCGGAAGGGATTTGTAAGATTTCCTGATGTATTCGCTGTCCCCCTCCAGGTTATCCTTATAACCCAGGAAACCGGGAGAATTTTCCTGAATGATGAGCCTTAGAAATCTGAATTCGGCGTTATCGGGCTCTTTTTTAATGGCGGCTTCCAGCTCCTTATGACCCTGTTTAAACAGATTCAGTTTGGTAATGGGATTGCCTCCTATTCCGGCCTTTTTCATGATCATGGCGCCCTCAAATGCCTGTCTGATCCCGGGAGAGACCGCTTTTAATTTTTTTAACTGGTTATTGATCAGGTCCTTTTTGTCCTGCCGAATGGCCTGGTAAAAAGTGGTTCTGTCAACACTTTTATCCTGTGCCAGGGCGCCCCTGTTTGCCAAAAGCAATAAGATCGTCCACAGTAAATTGCGCATACAAGTCTTTTGCAGATTAAAAATCAGGGAAAGTCGTGCCACTACCCTCCCTGATTGATTCTTTTATCGATAAATCTCAATGCTTTCCGGCCTGGCACCGGGAACTGGATCTTCTGGATCTCCTCCAGCGTTACATAGCGTATATACGGAGTAACCCGGAGCTTGGCCTGCAGATAGGCCCTTATGCGATGATCCGTTTCTTCGGATTGCTGAACAGGAAGCAGGTGCAGGAGCAGTTCATCGGTACCGATTTCATTGGAATGCACCTCGGCCACAAATTCCACCACATCATCCATGCCGTTCAGCAGGTCATACAGCGCCGGGGCGAATAAAGTGGTTCCCTTAAACTTGATCATTTGTTTTTTTCTGCCAATCACCGGGGACAGCCGGAGCGAGTGCCTTCCACAGGAGCAGGGTTCCCTGTGGGCAATGCAAATATCTCCGGTCTTATATCGCAACAGGGGCATTCCTTCAACGTCCAGGGTGGTGATGCTGACCTCGCCGGTTTGCCCGTCGGCTACCGGCTGGTTCTGTTCGTTCAGCAATTCCACGATCACCAGTTCCGGTTGTTGATGTCCGCCTTTCCCCGCCGAACATTCCGTGAATGCCGTCTGCATTTCGGTGGAGGCATAGGTTGAATACAATTGAATGTTCCAGGCACCGGTGATCTTTTTCCCGAGCACATTGAGGGAGAAATCGGTCTGGCGGATATTTTCTCCAATACAAACGGCTTTTTTTACCGACGAGTTGTTGATATCGATCTGATGGTCGGCGGCGTACTGGATCAGTTTGAGAATAAAAGAGGGAACCGCCACGATGGCGGTGGGTTTCAACCGGAAGATGGTTTCCCATTGCAGGGAGGGAACGCCGGGTCCCAGCCTGATGATGCCGGCGCCCAGTTTTCTTATCCCCGAATAATACGCGATGCCCGCCATAAACTGCCGGTCCAGCGTAAGCATGAGCTGGTAAACATCTTCCGGCAAACCTCCGGCACATTCGAATGAACCGTTTTCATTGTAAGCCAGCCGCTGCAGATCTTTTTCCGTAAGTGCGATGGTCACCGGTGCACCGAGGGTTCCGGAAGTGGACATATATTCTATGATCTGTGTGCGCGGTACACAAAGAAACTCATCATTGTATTGCTGCAGATCCTCTTTGCCGGTAACCGGAAATACAGAAAGGTCCTTTAATTCCCGCACCCTGCTGAGGTCAATCTGTTTTTCCCGGAATATTTTCTGATAAAAGGGAGAACGCGCGTTGAGGTATTGCAGCAGTTCCTGTAGTTTCTTTTCCTGCATCCGCCGGATTTCCTCCGGCTTCCAGTAAGCTGCTGCGGCGCTGTTTTTCATGATTCAAGAATGACAATGGCTGTGGCGATTGATTTCAAATGGGAAAGGGAAACATGCATGGCGCGGATGCCCAGTGAACCCACGGCCTCTGCCGTTTTGCCGGATAATTTCAGCAGGGGTTCGCCGTTTTTGCCATGGATAATTTCCACTTCCTGCAAAGCGAGTCCGCTGTCCCACCCTCTTCCGATGGCTTTTAAAAAAGCTTCCTTGGCGGCAAATCGTGCAGCATAATGTTCAGAAGGAAATGCTTTCGATTCGCAATAGTCAATTTCACTTTTTGAAAATACCAATTCCCGGAATCCGGAATCCCTGCCCACGCGGGCGGCCACGCGTTCCACTTCGATCATGTCTATGCCGGTTCCCAGGATCATATTATTACTTCGCTTTTTCTTCTGCTTGTTTAAGCCGGTTCCGGATGCTGTTTTCCTCTCCTTTAGTGGCAATTACTTTGGTGAGCGCCTGCCGGTAATAAGCCGCAGCACGACGGTATTCTTTTCTTTTGAAAAATTCATTTCCCGCCAGTTCATAGGCCTGATAGTATTCCGGATTACTGGTAATCAGACTGTCCGGAGTTACGGCAATACCGTCAATTATTTCTTCCTTATATTTCCGAAAACGTAACAGGTCCTGGTATTGGAGCGTTTGCAGGAAAGGATCCGCCGGAACGTCCAGGCTGCTGTCGCAGACTTCCCTGTTGGTTTTTAATCCGGACAGTGAGAATACCTTATTCAGATCATAGCACACGTATTTGCCCAGTTGCCAGGGAGAGGTGGATACCCAGACCAGTCTTTTTTTTGGTTCAAACACAATGGAATGGTGTGCAATGAACTGGTTAATGGCCTTTTCATTTCCCAGGCCGATGTCTTCATTGTGCATGCCGTTCCGGTCCCGCAGAATGGCCACGGTACGCTGTACGGTATTCTGTTTGGTGGAATCAAGCAATTCCTGCAAACGCTGGTACCGGTATGCTGATGCGCTTCCCCTGATCTGCAGCTGATTTGATTTCAGGTTTTCCAAACCATTGCTTTGAAAATGATTAGCACAGATGATGTAATTTTTATTGGGATCATAAATGGCCATAGAATCCGGGGTCTTTTCGATGATCACCGCTTTCCCGTCTTCCGCCGAACCCACCAGGAAGGACTCGGATACAAACATTTTTCGCTTTTTGGCAATGGCAATGGCTTCCGGAATATTTTCCGCGTACTGAAGAATTTCCCGCGCCACCAGTGATACCGGTGTGGCCGATCCGGTGGGTATGCTGGATTTTGCCGCATTGATGGTCACCGTCAGGCCCCGGTCGTTCATTCCCGAAACCACTCCGATGAATCCGCCCCAGGTAACGGACATAAATTTATGGCCTTCGGAAGGGTTTTCAAAAGCCACAATTTTATTTTCAGAAAAATGTTCCCCCACATAAAAATCAAAATTCCGGCCGATAATCATGTTGCTGTCGGCCGACTTCTCCCCCCAGGTGCCGAACGAGGTGCATCCCACCAGCGCCAGGTTCTGAAGGGCATGCCCGATATCGTGGGCCGCATGGTAGTTTAAAATGCGCTGGTAGCGGCTGCCGATATAATTGTATTTATCCGAGGCGGAGGCAGACACGCCGTAAATTTCCGCCTTGTACTCCGGGGTCACGTATTTTGCAAGATCCCGGTTGAACCAGCCCACAAAATATTTCAGGAAGTGCAGGTAAAATTTGGACGGGATCATTTTTTCGATCTGGTCGTTGAAATATCCTTCCTGTTTTTGCAATAGCTCCGCCGTGAGCTTTCCGTTCACCACGCCCCGTTCATAGGGTTTGCCTTCCACGTACAATTCATAGAGACCGGATTCGCTTTTCCGGAACCAGTTATTTCTTATACTGTAAAATCCGGGTGCATTTTCTGTTCTCTGCCATTTCAGTGACGACTTGTCTGCTATCTCAGGCGGATTTGTTTTTGAAACCGTTACGATGTAGATCACACCCAGCAGCAGCAGCAGGATAAAAAATCCCAATATCCGCCAGGCCCTTCTTCTCCATTTCCTTTTGTCAGGCATTTCTTATTTTTTCAATGAAATCATTTTTCCCCGTGAGGGCAGACGCCGTGATCAGCCCGCTGATGGCCGTTCCCAAAATCCCGTGCAGGTTCAGGCTCTGCCCGGTCAGGAATAAATTCGGAACCTTTGTTTTCGGCGCGACCAGCGCAGCCAGCGGATCCCGGTAATCTTTCTGAACGCCGTATAAATTTCCGTCCCCGCTGCCTATATAATCACGATAGGACAAAGGCGTGGATGTATAATAAGTTTCAATGCAATTCCGCAGACCGGGAAATTTCTCTTCCACTTTATTCAGCAACTGCTCCGCCTTGACTTTTTTAAATGACTCGTACCCCACTCCGCGATCCTGTTTTGAAGCGACCGTATTAAAACTGGAGGCCCAGGGACGGACTTCTTCGTATTTCATATATGCAAAAATAGTCATCCCGTCGGCAAATTCCCCGGTATGCGAAGAAGGGGCCATATACATGGCATAACCCAGAGGCCATTCGTCCTCCGAATAACAGTGCATGTTCCAGACCTTTCCCGGCTTATGATAATAGTAATTGTGTTTTTTATAAGGGTAACATCCCTTCCTGAATACAATATTCATGATAAATGAGGAAACCGTGTTCTCCGTGGATTCCAGCCTTTTTCGTGTAACGGACCGGATCAGCGGGGTTTCCGTCATCCGGAAGGTGTTTGCCGGAGTAGTATCTGATACAAAGAATCCGGCCTCTATCAGGCTGCCGTCATTCAACAACGCATATTTCACGAGCCCATCTTCCACGATTAATTTTAACACTTCCTTTTTACGCAGCAGTGTGCCCCCGGCCGCATGAATATTGGCAGTGAGCGTTTTGGTGATCTGGGAACCCCCATTAACACATCTCCACGCGCTTTCCATATAACTGTTTACAATCAGCGCATGGACGTACAGCGGAGTTTGTTCCCCGGTTCCTGCATACAGCATATTATTTCCGGCCAGTACCGACCGGAGCTTTTCATTTTGCGTAAGCCCGTCAATAAAAAGCTTTGCGGAAATGTTCATCACTTCCAGTTTTTCCCTTCCCTCTCCTTCCAGGCGCAACCGGTACATCGGAAACCGGTCGCATATTTCTCTAATGGTATCGCAGTATTTCCGGATGGCTTTATCTTCTCCCGGGAAATCCGACCGGAGTCGCTGAATGAAGGCATCGTATCCCTGGGCGATGCCGTATATTTTTTCATCGTCATCCATCACAATGTGGTCAAACACCTCATCCATTCTTTCCAGCCTCAGTTTATCCATCAATCCCAGGTATTTGAAAATCTGGTAAAGATTCTGCCCCTTTTCCAACCCGCCCAGATAGTGTACGCCGGCGTCAAAAATCACTTTGTTACGTGTATAGATTTGCAGGCATCCGCCAAACTGCTTGTTTTTTTCAACGACGCATACGCTGTATCCTTCGCGGCTGAGGATATCGCCGCAAACCAGGCCCCCCATGCCGCTGCCGATGATCAGGACATCAAATTTTTTCATGCTGATCCTTATGGGTTATAACAAAAACAATGTTCGAGGTATATTTTGAAGGATCTATGGACCGGCATTGCATATTTTTCCGCTGAGCCAGATCCCGGATGGTTTTACCCGAAAGAAAATAAAGCTCCCGGTGAACGGTTTTATTAAAAGCGAAAACGCGGGTGGAAAAAAATTCAGTAAGCCTGGTGCCTTTATGCCGTTCTTCCAGGTCCCGGTCACCATCACGGACCAGCAGAACGCCTCCCGGCCTGAGTGCTTCCATACATTTTTCCAGCAAGTCAGTCTGCTGCTCCGGCTCCAGGTAGTGTAATACATCACTCAGGATAATGCCGTCTGCGGGTCCCCACGCGAAACGCGAAACATCCGCTTCCACAAAACGGATGTGTTCGTCCCTGCTGAAACAATGGTTGGCCGTTGCGATCTTGTCTTCATCATAATCATATCCGGTAACATCCCTGCCGGGTGCAGCAAAGTGCAGCAGGTAACTCAGGAATCCATAACCACAGCCGATATCGGCGATGTGTCCCTCCCGGGGAAGCAGTTCATGAAACAACTGATAATTTTTTTCCAGCCGGGTCTTGATTTTTAAATACCATTCCAGCACCGGTCCCTTATACAGATAATTATACCGGAGTTGTTCATGGAAATAGGCGGGCTGCTCCTGCCTTCTTTTTAACAGGGCATATTGTTGTCTGAAATATCGTCCGATTTGTCTGGCCCTTTCCGTATAGGTGTCGCCAAACGACGCATCCTGCAGTGGAATCCGGGGAAGATATTCGATGCTGATGTGCCCGTCTTTCAACAGGAAATCGTTCTTGGACATAGTATAGGCCGTTCCATGAATCACTACCGGCAAAATATCCAGGTTTAATTTTTCAGCCAGGAAAAAAGCGCCCTTGTGAAATCTTTTAATCTCTCCGTCCGGCGTACGCGTGCCTTCCGGAAATACCACGACGGAAAAACCCTGTCCCACTTTTTCAGCCAGTTTTTCAATACTGTTCCCGATGCCTTCCGCTACCGGATAATACCCGGCCAGTTTAACGAGTTTGCCGAACAGCGGCGAATTCCAGACCCATTCATTGGTCAGCAGCACAACCCGCGGGTAAAGCATGGTTACAATCAGGATATCCAGGAACGACTGATGGTTGACAATCACCACGGCCGGCTTACTGAAATCTTCTTCCAGTGGGTTAATGACTTCCTTTTTCACATTGCCCATGATGTACAGTACGGACCAGGTGTAGGCCGACAAAATGCGGTGGTACAGTTTCTTTCCCCTTCCCACTTTCAAATGATCTCTCTCCAACACGTTCCACTTTACCAGGATATATCCGAATCCCGTTACGATCAGGCTTCCCAGGGCAAAATAACTGAGAGAGAAAATAGATTTAAATAATCCGCCTGCCGTCCAGGGGAATCTGTTTTTCTTCACCCGGTTTGTGATGAGGAAATGAAACATAAACGGGATGAGCACCTGGGAAATAATCACTACGCTGAGAATACCGGTAATTGAAATCAGCGCAATGGATCTGAGGGCAGGGTGTTTCGCAAATATCAAAACACCCAATCCGGCCAGGGTGGTAATGGCCGAGAGAACGATGGAAGATTTATAGGACGACAGGTTCTTTTTACCGGTGCGGTATTCCTGCAGCAGACCGTCCATAATGAACAGACTGTAGTCGTCGCCCAATCCGAAGATCAGCGCAGACAAAATGATATTCACAATGTTGAATTGAAGTCCTGCGAGCCCCATAATACCCAGTATCCATACGAAAGCAATGAACATGGGAATGAAAGAAACCAGCGTCAGTTCTATCCGTCCGTAGGTCAGGAGCAATACCAGGAATACGAGGATGGAAGTCATCCAGCCGATCTGACTGAAATCGGAACTCACGATATTCACCAGTTTCGAAGCCAGGTATTGGCGGTCAATCACGGTAACCAGCGGATCGTTTGAGAATGCTTTGTAAATGGATGATTTATCCTCCGGTGAAACTTTCAGCAGGGTGACCAGCGATGTCTGATCTTTTTTTGAAATGATATAGTCGTTTGCAAATCCGTTTTTAATGAGATTCTCCGAGAGGCTGTCCAGCGGCCGGAAGTTTTTATTCAACAGATCTGAAAATGCAGAAAAGGCCCTGGTACTGAATCCCAGGGAATCGCCTGTCTGCCGCAGATTTTGGAGCAGCTGCGTTTTCTTATTGGCGGTCCAGTACCTGTTCCACTGCCGGATCCTCACCTGCTGTAAAGAATCCGAGATGAGTAAGTGAAAGGCGCCGGAATATTTTTTTATCAGGTTCTTTTCCCGGAGGTTTGATATGGTGGCATCCAGGGATTCCTGCTTTTTTAAAGCTTCGTCCAGATTTTTTCCGTCCGTTATCAGGTAAACGGATCGCAGGCTGTATTCATTGATCCGGTTGAGAACTGCCTCCGATTCTTTCAGTTTTTCCGGCATGAAATTCATGTGCATCATGTCCTGATCAAAACCTACCCGGTTCATGGTAAAAGCAAAAACCACCGTGAGTAAAAAAATAAACCCGACGATGTATTTGTTCTTTTCCGGATGGTATTCGGAAAGCCGCATGATCCAGGAACTTCTTTCCGTATCTTTTTTCTCCACCGGCGCGTATCCCGTTTGGGATATCAGATGGGGCAGAAAGATCAGGGAACTCAGGGAAGCGCCGATCAGACTGAATGCCGCAAACAACCCCAGGTCCTTCAGCATGTCTGATTTTACAAACTGGAGCGCGAGGAATCCGCCGATGGTGGTCAGGCTGCCGATGGTGAGCGGAAAAGCCAGGTCATCAATCACAGCCGACATTTTCCGCCGGTGACGGAAATGATTGTATACATGCAGTGAATAATTGATGGCGATGCCCAGCACGATGGAACCCGCTGCCAGAGCGATCACCGAGATGGTTCCTTTAATCCAGTAAATGACGAATAAGGAAAATAAAGCGCCCTGTAATACCGGCAACATGATGATAAAAGGCGCCCGTTTCTTTTTGAAATACCAGGCAATGAATAACACCAGAAAAACGAGGGTAATGCCGAGGGTTAAGAAAGAATCCTTTCTGAGTTGCCGGGCATTTCCTTCTGAAACGGCCACGGCGCCGAAGTAACCGGCATCAATTTCCGGAAATCCATGCATTTGCAGGTTGTGGATGATGTTGTCCATTCCCTGCAGAAGGATGCCGTTTTTCCCGGTATTGCCCGGCGGAAAAGCGGGGGAAATGAACAGGAGCATATACCGGTTGTCCCGCGTAATAATATGCCCGTCGTACAGATCAAAATTCTCATCATACTGCAGTTCCCGGATTTTTTTAAATGCCAGGGAACTGATGCCCACCGGATCCCTGCTGATGAAACTTTTAAGTATCATGCCGGCCGGAGAGTTGAGGGTATGCAGATTGGCTTCCAGGGTTTCTTTGAGTTTTCCCGGCAGGATAAGCTTGTCTATCGCGGAATAATCTGTAGAATCCAGGAATACCGGTAGATGATCCTGTACCACCGGGAGCAATTGAGGAATCAGACTGTCGCTGACCTGGTTTTTTATTTCGCGGATATAATCCGGGAATTGCGCCAGCATTTTGCCGGTGAAAGAATCGGAAAAGGCCGCCAGACTTTCCGGAAAATATCTGCTGCTGTCTTTTAGCGAGACCATCAGCACCAGTTTGTCGGCAAATTTTGCATTTTGAAGCAGATCATTGAGTTTTTCCGTCTGGCGATCCCCGGGAAGGATCCTGGAAATATCTTCTTCCGGCCGGATACGTGATGCAAAATATCCCGTGATCAGAAAAATCGAAATGAACACCACGAAGAAAACCACGCGGTGCCTCGAAAAATAATGATATATATGAAGGAAGGGTTTTGCCATATTCTAGTTATCCGGTCTGGTTTTCTTCCTGAATATCTTCAGCAGCAGAAAGGTAAGCAATCCGGTTACGAGGCCGGCTGTTACTGCCAGGGAAATGCTTCCGATAAGATATTGCCTGAAATTAAAACGGATGGCGGACAAACTGAGCCTTTTACTGAATGAAATTCCGATACCGGAACCGGGCATCCACACGGCTCCTGCCCGGTAGCTCGCATAAATGATCAGGGGTATAAAAGGTGGAAAGCTGATGTTGGCAAAAAGGATCACCAACACCTTATTCAGTTTCAGCACAAGGGCCAGAAAAATAGCCACGATCAGTTGAAATCCCCAAATGGGTATGATACCCATGAATACGCCGAATCC
>DASRLM010000675.1:0-3090 GCA_035648455.1 Puia sp.
CCCTAAAAGTAAGAATTTGTTGGGGCAAAAGGATTTCACAAAAATCCACGGAATTTGCACAAATCCGACTTTTATGCCTATTTTAATATGGGCTGCCGGAAAACTATAGTACAGTATGGATAAAATCAGAACAGGATCCACTTTTTCGCTGCTGAACGCTGACTATGTTCAATTGAACAAAAACTGGGATTACCGTAACGTGATCAGCCCGTTTTATCGTCTTTACCTGGTGGATGAAGGGGAAGGGAAATTATCGAGTCCGGTAAACAATCATGCGTTTGGGACGGGGAACCTGTACCTGATCCCCAGCTTTACCGTCTGCAATTATTCCTGCCCGGAATACCTGAGCCTCTATTATCTGCACATCATGGAAGAATCGCCGAAAGGGGATTCCCTATTTGCATCCTGCTCCGGGATACTGAAAATCCCGGCATCCGGGGACGATGAGCGATATTTCCGTCGTATCCTGCAACTTAATCCTGACAGGGGTTTGAGGAGATCAACGGACCCGAAAGTGTATGAGAAAAATGCTACCATACAGGGCTTCCGGGACCTGAATAACAAGAGCCCGCTGCACGTGGTCATGGAAACGGAGGGCATAATCCTGCAGATGCTTTCCCGGTTTCTTACGGCGGAAGACTTCCAACTGAAACAACCAGCCAACATTCCCGCAAAGATCCTGGAAGTGGTCCGTTTCATTCAGCGGAACCTGCATTTGCCCATGACCGTTACCCACCTGGCCCAGCGGGCCAATCAGCATCCCGACTACTTTTCCCGTCTCTTTCAGGAGTATACCGGTCACCGGCCCCTGCATTATGTGCAGGGCAAGCGGATAGAAAGAGCCCAGTTCCTGCTCATTACTTCAGACCTGTCCATTTCCGGTATTGCAGCGGAAACCGGGTTTGACAGTATTTCCTATTTTTCAAGGACCTTTAAGAAGTTTTCCGGACAAACGCCGGGAGAATATAAAAAACAAAACCTGCTGATCTGAGGTAAGATAATTGCTGAATAATAATTAAACCGAAAACATATGAGAAGTTATGGACTCCTGTATTTTTTATTGGGCCTTTATTCTATTATGGTCAGCTGGTATTTCAATCATTCCATAGTATGGCTGATCATCCACTGGATCTTCTGGCCCATTTACCTCCTGTATGAACTGTTAACCGGGCATCTGTCGCATGATATGTGGAGGCATATTCCGCTTTCATATTTTAAATAATAGGGTTAGCCGCCAACGCACTTATGTCAGGCTTATGCGAAGCTTATATAAAGCATATATGAAGCTTCTATAAAACCTGTCAGATATAAGTATTTTTATCAGAAAGACTGGTGTGACGGCTTAGCCCATCGCGGCGGGTATTTATAAACCTTTAATGGCTTCAATCATCTTGTCCGCTTCCGGTTGCTGGAAATTGGTCAATCCGCTCTGGAACCGCAGTAGATACCAGGTGGGTTCTTTTCTTACATTGGTTCTTTTTATAGAATAATCCTTGTAATTGGCAACGTCTCCGTTATTGCCCATTTTCAAGACCGATAATCCCTGTTCGAAATATTTCAATTGTTCTAAATTGGCGAAGGGCAGCGTATCCAGCATCACGCCGGTAAGTATCTGCTGATCCCTGAATTCAAGGGCGTATGAGGTATCTCTTTTACTTATTATTCTTTGCAGATTGATTGGCCAGGGGTCAGGCCGCACTTCAAGCAGGTTGGTTGTGGTGCTGTTTACCAGGCTGAACCCGACGATGCCGGCCAGGGGCAGGACAGCTGAGAAAAGAATGGATTTCTTCATGGATATGCTTGAATTTGCTGGCTAAAAATATAAAAAATAATGGCAAAACAAAACGAAGCCGGGGAAAAACTTGAGGAAACTCCAGTTACTATCCAAAAGGCTTAATTTTAATGGAAAACAATGAAATCAACTCCCTTTTTCTGTATTTGCTGCTGGGCGTTCATTTCCTGCAATACCAATTCAAAGCAAAAAAATCTGCAAACGGGAGTTGATTCTACCTATACCATCACGGGACAAATAAACGGACTGGATTCCGGCTGGGTGTATCTGGTAAACCGGGAGGAAGAAGGATCTCCGGTCGATTCAGCCCTGATCATCAATGGAAATTTTCTATTCAAGGGCAATGTGCCCGAGCCGGAATTCTATATGCTGGGCATTCCGAATAATGGCAACCGGGAATTCCGGCTGGGGTTTTTTATTGAAGATGGTCAGATGCATATTTCCGGAAACCGGGATACCCTGTGGAATGCCGTGGTCACTGGGTCTCCGTCGCAGGATGAATATGTGAAATTCAGGAACGGGCATAAATACCTGGAAGAAGCAAGTGAAAAGCTGGAACGATCGTACGATCGTGCGCAGGCAGGGGAAAATAAATCACTCCGCGATAGTCTGGAAAGAGCATTTAAGATCCTTGACAAAAAAGATAAAGATTATGTGAAGCAATATGCCAGGCAGCACCCGTCGTCCTATATATCGGCGATGATGGTCTATCAAAAATTCTCCTATAATTTTGATCCGGCAGAACTTGACAGTGTTTATCGTATACTGGATCCCGCCATTCAGCATGCTTATTTTGGAAGAAAGATAAAAGCCGCATTGGATATTGCACGGCTAACGGCTGTTGGTAAACCGGCACTTGATTTCGTCCAAAACGATATATCCGGGACACCTGTTTCCCTGTCGTCCTTTAAAGGGAAGCTGCTGTTGCTGGATTTCTGGGCAAGCTGGTGCGGACCATGCCGGATGGCAAACCCGGCGATAGTGAAAGCCTACAGGAAATATCATTTGAAGGGATTCGATATTTTGAGCGTTTCCCTGGATAGTGAAAAGAATAAATGGGCTGCCGCCATAAAAAAGGACAATCTCAGTTGGACCCAGGTCTCCGATTTGAAAGGCTGGCAAAACAATGTCGCGGTCCTGTATGGCATCCAGGCCATACCCATGAGTTTTCTGCTGGATAAGGAAGGGAAAATCATTGCCCGCGGTTTAAATGCCGCGGAACTCGAAAAAAAATTAACGGAAACGCTTAAATAATTTCTGCCGCGTCAGGAACGTGTTTTTCTCCGTAAGCTGTCCGC
>DASRLM010000676.1:0-11762 GCA_035648455.1 Puia sp.
GTGATGAAGTAATTCATTCGAAATTTTCAAATTTTCAAATTTTCAAATTTTCAAATTTCTCTTCATGAACCTCGAAATCCTCACGCCCGAACATAAATTATTCAGCGACGCGGTTTACGGTGTGCAGTTGCCCGGCGTTGCCGGTTCTTTTGAGGTACTGGATAAACATGCGCCGCTGGTGAGTGCGTTGAAAAGCGGTCGCATCAAGGTGCTGAATGACCGGAACCATGCCATTTATTTTGATGTGCAAAGTGGGTTTGTAGAAGTATTGGAGAACCATGTGACCGTGCTGGTGGAAGGAGCCAGACAGGGCTAATTCAGTTGCGGATCCGTCGGGAAATTGATCATCATGAGATAATTGCCGCCGAGATGTTTGATGGCCTCTTTCCAGATCTCGTCCGCTTTTTTATGAAAGATCAGCTGCTGGCTGGCCTTTACCGAAAGCCAGGATTTTTCTTTCAGCTCATCATCCAGCTGTCCCCCGGCCCAACCCGAATAGCCAATATAGAACCGGATCTTTCCGGGTTTGATTTCTCCGGAACGGATCAGGGCGATCGCCTTTTCAAAATCACCTCCCCAGTAAATGCCGTCTATCACTTCATAGCCCCCCCGGATGAGGTCAGGATATTGATGGAGGAAATGGATGGTATCCGTTTGCACCGGGCCACCGAAAAAAACCGGTATTTCCAGGTCTTCGGCATTCTGAACCAGGTCTTTCAGACTATATTCGTATGTTTTATTCAACAGAAAGCCAAAACTTCCTTCGCTTTGATGTTCGCAAAGGAAAATGACCGACCTTTTAAAATTAGGATCTTTAAGAAAAGGGTCAGCGATCAGCAGTATGCCGGCGGCGGGACTGTCCATATACGTAAATTAACTAATCCAAAGGATATAGTTTAATAAATTTGTGGTCTGTTCAGCATACCCGGATCCATTGCTTTTTCCGGGTATAAACAAAAGTCTGCGTGAAAAAAAACTTCTCCATTATTTTTATCCTGATCAGTATTTCACTGATCGGCATCATCTACATCCAATGGAACTGGATCACCACGATGGTGGAGAACAAGGAGGAGGAACTGAACCATAAACTGGTGGACGTGACCGCCGATGTGGCACAGGATTTCATTGAATACAAACAGACGGCGCTTTCTGGTTCGCAACTGCTGCGGTCAAGACCCGGTTTTAACTGGAGACCCTCGGACCAGTTCATCCAGGAGCTGATGCGGCCCCCGCTGATCTCCCAGAAATTCAGTTATGAAGAGATCCGGGATAAGCTCCGGAGGGCTTTTAACTACAGGGGATTAAGGGGTACCCCCTTTGAATTCTGCATTTTCTCGGAAGTGGGCATCAATACGACCATGGGGTCCACTACCTACGAACTGAAATCACCCAGTTATTTTGAGGCGATAAAAGATACCGTTCACAACAAACAAACTTTCCTGCCGCTGGTGGCCAGCAGCAGTGAACTCGCCGGCGCCGAGCCCTTCGAAACATTATCCATTATTATTCCGGATTATAAATCCGTGGTGATGAAACAAATGCGGATGATGATTTTCGGAATGGTTTTTTTTACCCTGATCATCATCACCGCATTTTATGTAACGGTACATACGCTTTTACGACAAAAGAAACTCAGCGAAATCAAAAATGATTTCATCAACAATATGACGCACGAGTTCAAGACGCCCCTGGCCACGATCTCTTTGGCCGTGGATGCCATGCGCAACGAAAAGGTGGTACATGACCGGGGAAAATCGGAATACTTCAGCAGCATCATCAAGGAAGAAAACAAGCGGATGAACAAGCAGGTGGAAACGATCCTGCAGGCCGCGCTGATCGACCGTCAGGAATTGCAGTTGAACCTGCAGCCCATCCACGCCCATGAAGTGATACGCCGCGTGATGGATAATTTTGCCCTGCAGTTCCAGGAGAAGCAGGCAACCATCAAACTGGAACTGAATGCCCGGTATGACCTGGCAGAAGCGGATGAAGTGCATTTCACCAACCTCATTGCCAACCTCATTGATAACGCCATTAAATATTCACGCGATAAACTCAGTATCCGCATCTCCACCCACAGTACTGTGAAATTCCTGGTGATCCGGATCGATGACAATGGTATCGGCATGAATAAGGAAACACAACGTCGCATTTTTGAAAAATTCTACCGCGCCCATACCGGCAATGTGCACAATGTAAAGGGATTCGGCCTCGGGCTGAGTTATGTAAAATCCGTAGTGGACGCCCATCATGGCCGCATCAAAGTGGAGAGTTCGGTTGGCAGGGGAACTTCATTCATTGTCGAGATCCCCCTCGTGCGGCAGAAACAGGCATCCGTCCCCGTAGCTTAAAAAGCGGTAATCGTTGTCCAGCGCAAACTGATAAATCTTTTTCCATGCTTTACCGGTCAATGCCGCCACGAGCAAAAGCAGGGTGGACTGCGGCTGATGAAAATTGCTGATGAGACCCCGGATGATTTTAAACCGGTATCCGGGAACAATGAATAATTGCGTGCTGGTGATAAATCTTTTTTCCGGTAGCCGCCGTATCCATGCAGCGAGCGCGCCGAGGGATTCTTTTGCCGTCAACACATCCTCCATGCGGTAGGGATCCCATTGACTCAGGCTGAGTTCGGCAGGCGGAATATTTTTATTTGCGGCCACTTTCAATCCAAGCCAGTACAGGCTTTCCGCAGTTCTTAAGGAAGTGGTTCCCACAGCCAGGACGGGATCCGGCAGTTTGCCGGCAAGTGCTTCCACCGTGTCACCGCTTATTTCCATGAACTCACTGTGCATCCGGTGATCGGCGATCAGGGTTGATTTCACCGGCATGAAGGTGCCGGCTCCAACATGCAGGGTGATGAAAAGGGATTGTATGTTTTTTTGTTTCAGGGACTGGAAAATGCGGTCTGTGAAGTGGAGACCGGCCGTGGGCGCTGCAACGGAACCTTCTTCTGCAGCGTAAATGGTCTGGTACCTTTCTTTATCCGTGACCTCCGCCTCTCTTTTCAAATAAGGGGGTAGCGGAATGGAACCCAATGCATGCAGCACTTGAGCAAAGGCCAGGTATGCGGGCGACCAGAAGAATTCCACCACAAAATAATCTGTTTTTTTCTCTGCAAATTTTGCCTGCAGGGTAAGCTGATCCGTTTTTTTTTCCAGCACCGTTCCGCTTTTCCATTTGGAGGCACCACCGATCAAACATTTCCATTGTCCCTTTTCCGTCTGCATCATGGCCTGATGGATGCCGGTGGCGGAATGCACCGGCTCCAGACAAAAAATCTCTATTTCCCCTCCGGTGGGCTTGGTGAAGATCAGCCGCGCTGCCATCACTTTACTGTCATTAAACAACAATAATGAATTCGCGGGAAGAAAATCCGCGATGTGCATGTATCGGGTTTCCCGGATCCTGCCGGGTTGCCACACTAGGAGTTTGGATTCATCCCTTTCGGCCAGAGGGTATCTGGCAATTTTTTCTTCCGGCAAAGTATACTGAAAATCCCGGATGGAGAGTTTCGCCGGAAATCGTTCGGGTATGGCCATTTTCTTTCGTTTAAGATTATCCACCCTGAATAACAGCAATTCACATCTTATACACAGGCAAAACCGGTAAACGGTAAGCTCCATTCAGGGTATACCCTTATGTAATATGGGTTTGAGGGGAAAAATAATGCTGTGGACAAATTAAAACCTTTCAAATAAGTTTGTAAAGTGGGAAAAAGTGTTATTTTGTGTGAATTATTAAAAACATTGTTTCAAGTCTTTATAAATGAATGGTTTTCTAGGGGAATACGAGGTAACGCTCGATGCAAAAGGGCGGTTTCTCCTGCCGGCGTCGCTCAAAAAGCAGACCGGGGAGGAGGGCAGCCAGTTTGTGATCAACCGGGGATTTGAAAAATGTCTGGGCCTGTATCCCATGAAAAGCTGGGAGCCCATTTTTGAAGAGATCAGCAAGTTGAATGATTTTGATCCGAAGGTAAGGTCATTCCGGCGATATTTTTTAAACGGGGCCACCATGATGGAGCTGGATTCGGCGGGCAGGTTGCTCATTCCGCAGAGTTTGAAGGAATATGCGGGACTGGAAAAAGACATCGTACTGGTTACGGCGGTGAATAAGATAGAAGTCTGGGATAAACGTAACTACCAACAGTTCTTTGAAACCTTTTCACCGGATGATTTCAGCGGCCTGGCCAATGAAGTGATGAATGGTAAACCTGATAAATGAATTATATGACGGGCTCATCTCCCGCATATCATATACCCGTATTGCTTTCAGAAGCGATGGACGGTTTGAATGTCAGGGCGAACGGGATCTACGTGGATTGCACCTTTGGCGGAGGCGGCCATTCTGCGGAGATCCTGTCGCACCTGAATACTGAAGGCCGGCTGTACGCATTCGATCAGGATGCGGATGCCAAAAAGAATGCCCTGCCCGATGAACGATTTCATTTCATCCCGCATAATTTCCGGCACCTGCAGCGCTTTCTGCGTCTGAATAACATCAGTTCCGTAGATGGCATACTGGCCGATCTCGGCGTAAGTAGTCACCAGTTCGATGAAGCGGACCGTGGTTTTTCCATCAGGATGGAGGCGGATCTGGATATGCGCATGGACAAACGGCAGACGCTGAAGGCAGCGGACATCCTCCGCAGCTACGGGGAGAAGGACCTGCACAGGATCTTCGAACAGTATGGAGAAGTGACCAATTCCAAAACGCTGGCTAGGTCCATTGTCGCGCTGAGACAATATACGGCTTTTAGCACCGTCAACGGATTCAGACAGGCCATCGCCCATCTGGTAAAAGGCAATCCCAATAAATACTTTGCGCAGGTTTTTCAGGCACTGCGCATCGAAGTGAATGATGAGATCCGGGCGCTCCGGGAAATGCTGGAACAGATTCCGCCGCTGCTCAAACCAGGCGGCCGTGCCGCAATAATCAGTTTTCATTCCCTGGAAGACAGGATGGTGAAACAATTTTTCAGGAACGGAACTTTCGACGAACAGGATAGTCACAACCCCTACGGAACTACAACAGTCAAAACATTGCGGATGGTTACCAAAAAACCCGTCACGCCCTCGGCGGCGGAGTTACAGAAGAACCCCCGCGCAAGAAGCGCCAAACTACGGATAGCCGAAAAAATATAAACGAACTAAAATCCATAACTACGAATCTTCAGTTTGATAATCTGGTACCCTTTAATTTTTATTCTGCATACTGAAAAAAAATGGCCGGCTTACATGATCAAAAGAAAAAGGTAAAACGCATCCTCCGTTATCAATGGATGATCCGCAACCTTCCTTTTTTCCTGTTCCTGGCTTTTTTAGCAGTACTCTACATATATAATGGCCACTACGCGGATCGCGTGGTGCGGGACATTGGAAAAACAGGCAGGGAACTGAATGAACTGAAATACGAATACAAAAGCCTCAAGAGCGATGTGATGTTCCGCAGCAAACAAAGCGAACTGGCCAAAGCGGTGGAACCCATCGGATTGAAAGAATTGTCTTTGCCACCGGCCGTGATTGCCGACAGCAGCGAAGGCGGAGCGAAATAATTTTTTATCAACCACATCCCCGATACCCGGTGGAATTGAGAAGAGACATATTATGGAGGGTTTACCTGTGTTTCCTGGGTATCGTCATCGTTTGTATCGCTGTGTTGGGCCGTGTTTTTTACATACAGCAGGTGCAGGGAAATTACTGGCGGGGACTGAGTGACAGCCTGCATCAGAAATACGTTGATCTCAGTGCGGAAAGGGGAACGATCTACAGTGAGCATGGCGATATGCTGAGCACCTCGATTCCTTATTTTAATATCTACATAGACTTCGCAGCAGACGGACTCCGCGAAAAGAACGGAAAGCGGTTTAAAGAAAATCTGGACTCCCTGTCCGGTTGCCTTGCTGCTCTTTTCAGGGACCAGTCGGCCGCGGCCTATAAAAAGGAACTGCAGCAGGGCTATAAAAAGGAGGACCGGTACTATTCACTGCACAGGAATCTCACGTTCGATCAATATAAACAACTGAGGGCTTTTCCATTGGTAAGACAAGGCAGAAATAAAAGCGGATTCATCACGGAAACAACCAGCAAACGGTTGAATCCCTTTGGCCTGCTCGCCAACAGGACCATTGGCCTCTCCCGGAACAATGCCCAGAATGTGGGTCTCGAGAGAACCTATGATACCCTGCTCAAAGGGGAAAACGGAAGAAGGCTGATGCGTTACATGGCCGCAGGAACCTACATCCCCGTAGAAGGTTATGAAATTGATCCGGAGAACGGTCGCGACATCATCACCACCATCGATGTAAATACCCAGGACATTGCGGAAAATGCTTTACTGAAAATGATGCAGCAGAATGATTGCGAACACGGTACCTGTATTGTGATGGAAGTGGCCACCGGAAAGATCAGAGCCATGGCCAACCTCGGTAAACAACCGGATGGAACATACTGGGAAGATCTGAACTATGCCATTCGTGCGTCGGAGCCGGGATCCACTTTTAAACTCGCCACCTTACTTTCCCTGCTGGAGGATCATGACCTGACCCTCAACAACAAAGTGGACCTGGAAGGTGGCAAATGGAAATTTGGCCGGCGTACAGTGTATGATTCAGAAAAGCATCCGGCAGGCGAGTTTACGGTAAAGCAGGCTTTTGAACTGAGTTCGAATGTGGGTATGGCCAAACTGGCCGTGGCGCATTACAGCAACCACCCGGAACAATTTGTTGATCACCTGAAGAAATTAAAACTCAACCAGATTACCGGCATTGACCTCGCAGGAGAAACCCAACCAATCATAAAGAACCCGAAGTCACGCACCTGGAGCGCCACCACACTGCCATGGATGGCATTCGGATATGAAGTGCTGGTTAGTCCCCTGCAAACACTCAACCTGTACAATGCCGTTGCTAACGGGGGTAAAATGATGAAACCTTATCTGGTGAATGCCATCCAGGATGGAGGGGGAATGGAGAAACAAAATCAGCCCGTGGTGATGATCAACAAAATCTGCAGTGAGCGCACCCTTGCCGAACTGAAAACATGCCTCGAGGGTGTCTGCCTGGAGGGAACGGCCAAAACGATTTTTAAGAATTCCTTTTATCCCGTTGCCGGCAAAACCGGTACCGCCCTCGTCGCCAACGGAAACAGGGGATATGCCGATCATATTTATCAGTCTTCATTTGTAGGATATTTTCCGGCAAACCATCCGAAATATTCCTGCATCGTGGTAATCAAAAACAAGCCCTTTGCCAGGGTTTATTATGGTGCCGCCGTGGCGGGACCCGTGTTTAAGGAAGTGGCCGATAAACTCATGAGCGTTGAAACAGACAATCCGGACAACAGCCGGTTCGCCACCTTCAAGTCCCGGCTAAGTAAAGATAGCTCCCAATATAATTATGCCGGCAACACCCGGGAAATGAGGTCCGTGCTGCAGGATCTTAACATTCCGTTTGCCGATTCTTCCAATAATAAAAAATGGGGGAACCTGTATCCGGTCAATAACCTGCCGGTGATTGCCACTTCAGTCAGGATCCAGGATGGCAAAAAAGTGCCCGACGTAAAAGGCATGGGTTTAAAGGATGCGCTCTACCTGCTGGAATCGCGGGATATCCAGGTAATGGCGCGCGGTGCCGGAAAAGTGAGTCAGCAGAGTATTGCGCCGGGAACGGCCATTGAAAAAAATCAAAAACTAACCATTGAACTGAACTGATGATTTTGCAGGAAATATTATATAAGGTAGCCATCCGGTCCGTTCACGGGAAACTGCATGTTCCGGTGAATGGCCTGCACCTCGATTCCCGTAAAGTGGAGAAAGGTTCTGCCTTTATTGCCGTAAAGGGGACGCATGTGGATGGACACCAGTTCATTCCTGCTGTAACCGAAAAAAAACCGGCAGCCATCATCTGCGAAAAAATGCCGGATCAGCTGGCCGATGGCATTACTTACATTCAGGTGGAGAACAGTGCAGCGGCCGCAGGCCTGCTGGCCCATAATTTTTTCGGACAGCCCTCGGAGAAAATTAAACTCGTGGGCATTACCGGCACCAACGGTAAAACCACCATCGCCACCCTGCTCTATAAACTCTTCAGTTCCCTGGGTTATACCTGCGGACTGCTGAGCACCGTGGAAAATCACATCGGCGATCGGGTGGTTCCGGCCACGCATACCACGCCGGATCCCATTTCCCTGAATGCGTTGCTGCGGGATATGGTTACGGCAAACTGCACCCATGTTTTTATGGAAGTCAGTTCCCATGCCATCGACCAGCATCGGATACAGGGATTGATATTTTCAGGTGGTATATTCAGCAACATCACGCACGATCACCTGGATTATCACAAAACCTTTGACGAATACATCCGGGTGAAGAAATCTTTTTTTGACGGACTGCCCGCCAAAGCATTTGCGTTGTCGAATGCCGATGACCGGCGCGGTGCCGTTATGCTGCAAAACACGGCGGCCTCAAAACATTATTACAGTCTTAGAACTACAGCGGCATTCAAAGGAAAAATACTGGAAGACAATCTCACCGGACTCGTGATGACCATCAACGACCGGGAAGCGCATTTCAGGCTGATTGGCGAATTCAATGCCTATAACCTGCTGGCGGTTTATGGTGCCGCAACCTGTTTGGGAGAAGATAAAGAAGACATACTCAGGAACCTGAGCGCCCTCACGGGTGCGGAGGGTCGGTTCGACTACATACTTTCTTCCAAAGAAAAGATTGTGGGTATTGTGGATTATGCGCATACGCCGGATGCCCTGGAAAATGTGCTGAGCACTCTGCGCAAGCTCCGGAAAAATGATGAACGCATCATTACGGTGGTGGGCTGCGGTGGTGACCGGGACAAAACCAAAAGACCCATTATGGGTGAAGTGGCGTGCCAGCTCAGCGACCAGGTGGTGTTCACATCCGATAATCCGAGGAGTGAAGAAGCGGATGTTATCATAAAGGATATGGAAACCGGATTGAATACGGCGGCCAGAAGAAAATTCATTTCGGTTGCGGACCGGCGGGAAGCCATTAAAACGGCGGTGAGCCTGTCGAAGCCAGCAGACATTTTGCTGGTAGCGGGAAAGGGACATGAAAAGTATCAGGAGATCAAGGGAGTTAAATATCCCTTCGACGACAAAGCGGTATTGAGGGAAATATTTGAGACGCTCGATAAATAACCACCATGCTGTATCATTTATTCGACTGGCTGAGGCAGGCAGGCATTAAAATCCCCGGGGGAACCCTGTTTCAGTTCATTACATTCCGGGTATTGCTGGCCGTTATCTTATCGCTGGTCATCACCATGCTCTATGGCAGAAAACTGATTGACTACCTGAGGAAACTGCAGGTGGGGGAAAGTGTTCGCGAACTGGGACTGGCCGGTGAGCAGCAGAAAAAAGGAACACCCACGATGGGGGGCATCATCATCATCCTGGCGATCCTGATTCCGACCCTGTTGCTCGCGAACCTCAATAAGGCCTATATCCGGCTTATGATCTTCAGCACCCTGTGGATGGGAATGATCGGGTTCATTGATGATTATCTCAAGCTGCGGTCCAAACAAATTGCGCAAAAGCAGGGGGTAACTTATAAGAAGGGGGATAATGACGGACTGGCCGGATGGTTTAAAATCCTGGGTCAGGTGGTATTGGGATTTGTGGTGGCAGCAACGCTTTTTTTCAACAGCAATACCAAAGTATGGCGGGAATTTATCGGAGATTCAAAACCCGTAGATACCACGGGGATTAAAAAAGTGGTGCTTGACGGAAAGGAAAAATTATTCGTGGAAGTCAGTGAGCCGATCACCACCATTCCCTTTGTCAAAAACCACGAGTTCCGCTATTCACGGCTATTACCATCGGGGATGCATGGGGCTACCTGGATATTGTACATCGTGATCGTGATATTCATTATTACAGCCGTATCCAACGGGGCCAACATTACAGACGGTGTGGATGGGCTGGCCACCGGTGTGAGTGCGATCATCGGAACCTGTCTCGGTGTGTTTTCCTACGCCAGTGGAAACCTCCGGTTTGCCGAGTACCTGAACATCATGTACATACCCAACCTGGGTGAATTGTCCATATTCATCGGTGCGCTGATCGGAGCCTGTCTCGGATTTCTCTGGTACAATTCCTATCCGGCAACGGTATTCATGGGAGACACCGGTAGCCTGATGCTCGGCGGAGTAATTGCTGCGCTGGCATTCATCGTAAGAAAAGAATTGCTGATACCGATATTCTGCGGGGTATTCCTGGTTGAGAATATCAGCGTGGTACTGCAGGTGGCCTATTTCAAATATTCGCGGAAGAAATATGGGGACGGGAAAAGGATATTTCTCATGAGCCCGTTGCACCATCATTATCAGAAGCTGGGTTATAATGAGAGCAAGATCGTAACGAGATTCTGGATCGTGACCATACTCTGTGTGGTGTTTGCGATCGTAACACTGAAGATCAGGTGAGGAACTGATGAAACAGGAAGGCATGCCGAAAAGAATGATCATACTGGGTGCGGGAGAAAGTGGTGTGGGGGCGGCCATCCTGGCAAGACAAAAAGGATATGACGTGTTTGTTTCAGACGGCGGAAAAATATCGGAACAATATAGGCAAACACTGGAGGAGAAAGACATTGAATACGAAGAAGGAAAACACAGTGAAGAACGGATATTGAAAGGAGAGGAAGTGATGAAGAGCCCGGGGATACCGGAAAAAAATGCGCTGGTAAAACAGATCAGGGCCAAAGGTATTCCGGTGATCAGTGAGATTGAACTGGCATATCGATACAGGGGAAACGGACGCATCGTGGGCATTACGGGTAGTAACGGGAAAACCACCACCACGGCGCTGACCCATCACATTTGTCAGCATGGTGGACTGGATTGTGCGCTGGTGGGCAATATTGGTATTTCGATGGCGAGGCAGGTGGCGGAGGATCCGAAATCCTGGTACATCACGGAGGTCAGCAGTTTTCAGTTGGATGACATTAAAACGTTCAGGCCGGATATCGCTATACTGACCAACATCACGGAGGATCACCTGGACAGATACGATTACCGGTTTGAAAATTACATCAGCAGCAAATTCAGTATAGTAAAAAATCAGATTCCGTCGGACCATTTTATTTATAATGAAGATGACGCGGTAATAAAAAAATATTTAAGTCAGTACAGTTTTCAATCTAACCCATTACCAATTACTATGCAACAGGAACCAAATCAGGGCGGCTTTATCAGGAACGGTCAGATGACATTAAGAACGGGGAGTGAAACGGTTCAAATGAGCATTTATGATTTTGCTTTGAAGGGGATACACAATCAATACAATACCCTGGCTGCGGGACTTGCCGCAGTCACCATCGGCATCCGGAAAGAAAAGATCCGGGAAGCGGTGCAGAGTTTTCAATCGCTTGAACACCGGATGGAGTTTGTGGGTACGGTGAGGGGTGTGGAATTCATTAACGACAGTAAGGCGACGAATGTGAACTCCACCTGGTACGCCCTCGAATCCATCCAGAAGCCGGTGATCCTGATCCTCGGCGGCCTGGATAAAGGGAACGATTATTCCCTGATCCGGGAGCTGGTGAGGGAAAAAGTAAAAGCGATCGTTTGCATGGGCGTGGATAATCGAAAAATTCACGAAGCCTTTCAAAAGGATGTGGGCGTTATGGTCAACACCGAAAGCGCCCGGGAAGCGGTAAAAAGCAGCTTTCACCTGGCAGACAAGGGAGACGTGGTTTTGCTGAGTCCCGCCTGTGCGAGTTTTGAT
>DASRLM010000677.1:0-5004 GCA_035648455.1 Puia sp.
CCACTTCAATCATTCCTGCTTCCGGCAGCTCCATATCCATTTTATCATAGACCTTGATACCGATGAGATCGTGTTTTTTACCGGCCACACGCAGGGCCTCTTCATATTTTTCATCCAGAAAATCGCTGAGCAGGAAACTGATGGTCTTCTGACGGACGGTATTATTCAGAAACCGGAGCGCGAGGCTGATATTGGTTTTGCGGTGGGCAGGTTCCGTCACCAGGAGCTCGCGGACCAGGTGGAGCACCTGGTCTCTTCCTTTTTTCGGAGGAATATACCGCTCTATCCGGTCGCTGAAAAAGATGAGTCCCACTTTATCATTGTTATTCACAGCGGAAAAAGCCAGCACGGCGCAGATCTCCGTCATCAGGTCTTTTTTCCTTGCCTTTACGGTTCCGAACAGCGAGCTTCCGCTTACATCCACCAGCAACATCACTGTGAGCTCCCGTTCTTCCTCGAATAATTTACTGAAAGGGTGGTTGAATCGCGCGGACACGTTCCAATCTATGAAACGGACATCATCGCCGGGATAATATTCCCGAACTTCCCGGAAACTCATCCCCCTTCCCTTAAAGGCACTGTGATACTCTCCGGTAAAAAGGTGACGGGTAAGGCGCTTGCTTTTGATTTCAAGCTCTCTTACTTTTTTGAGGATCTCTGTGGGGGTCAGCATGTTTTTGATGACGGTTGACGGATGACGGTTGACGGACTCATTATTTCAAACCTGGATTATTTTCAAGATAACTAATGAGGCCGTTTATTAATCTTATTGCCTTTTCAATCATTTGATTAATATTTGAATATATTTCTGAATTTATAATTCCAGCCATCATTGCAATACTCAACAAAGTTTCCACTTCATAGGCTGAACCCCTTGAAATATGAAGAAACTGAATGCTATCCTTTTTAAAATTACGCCCTAACCCCTCAGCAATATTAGACGGAATGGATACCGCTGCGCGCTTGGTTTGCGACGTTAGCCCGAACATTTCTTCTTTCGGATACCTCTTAGTTAACTGATAAACCTCTTTTACCAAATCCATTGAAAATATCCATGCGTCCAATTTTTTATAACTTGTCATAGCACACTTTTTAAGGTTAAAAAATATGCTACTATTTGAGCCTAACACATTTTCGTTGACGAATATCAGATTCGGATTCACACATAAAGACGGTCAACCGTCAACAGTCAACCATCAACCCCTCCTACGGCACCACAATCGCCCGCAACACATCATCCACCACCTGATCGGCATTGATATTCTCCGCTTCTGCTTCGTAGGTGAGGCCGATGCGGTGGCGCAATACGTCCTTTGAAATGGAACGCACATCTTCGGGGATCACATAGCCTCTTTTATTCAGGAAAGCATGCGCCTTGGAAGCCAGGGCCAGGTTGATGCTGGCCCTGGGAGACCCGCCATATGCAATCATCGGCTTCAGTTTCTCCAGGCGGTATTTTTCCGGTGTACGGGTGGCAAAAACAATGTCCAGTATATATTGCTCCACTTTTTCATCCATATAAATTTTGCGGGTGAGATCACGGGCCTGCAACACTTCCTGCATGGAGACGACCTGGTTGAGGTCCGGCAGTTTCATCCCGTTCATGTGGGCGCGGATGATGAGTTGCTCTTCCTGTTTGCTGGGATAACCCACGATCACTTTCATCAGAAAGCGGTCCTGCTGCGCTTCGGGAAGCGGATAGGTGCCTTCCTGTTCCAGTGGATTTTGAGTTGCCAGTACCAGGAAGGGCTCTTCCAGTATATAACTGCTGTCGCCAATGGTCACCTGCCTTTCCTGCATCGCCTCCAGCAGGGCGCTTTGTACCTTGGCCGGGGCGCGGTTGATTTCATCGGCGAGCAGAAAATTGGCGAAAATCGGCCCTTTTCTCACGACAAATTCATTTTTCTGCTGGTTATAGATCATCGTGCCCACCACATCCGCCGGCAACAGGTCCGGCGTAAACTGAATGCGGCTGAATTTTCCTTTTATCGTTTGGGAAAGTGATTTGATAGTAAGGGTCTTGGCCAGGCCGGGCACTCCTTCCAGCAATACGTGTCCGTTGCTGAGCAAACCGATCAGCAGGCGATCCAGCATGTACTGCTGCCCGATGATGACACGACCGATCTCCTCCCGCATACGGTCAATAAACATTCCGTGATATTGTATCTTTTCATTTAGCTGCTTAATATCGTCCGCCGTATACATCTTGATAAAAAATTAGGCTGCAAAATACGAATTCGTTAATTAGAAGGCCGGGGTTCGTTAAATCTCCGGATGCCGGGCAATAAAATTTAACAAACAGAGTTACACAGGAATTAAGTCATTTAAATCATTGATTATGATGCGTTATTCATTGTTATTGTCTTCTGCAGTTATCCTTTTTCTGGCGTTCACCGCTTGCAAAAAAAACGATAAAACAAATAATTCCAGAACCATGGCCAATGTTTCCGGAACCTACATGCTTACCGCCCTGACGGTCAGTGAAGGAAGTGTCAGCGCCAACCTCTATGACTCCCTGCCTGCCTGCGAAAAAGATAATAAGATCGTACTCGATGCCAACGGAGGCGCTCAGTTCATTGATGCCGGACCGGCCATTTGTACGCCGTCCACCGATTCCACCGGCTCCTGGAGTCTGTCTGCTCACGGCGACTCCCTTTATCTCGGGGATGAATCGGCCCTTATCAAATCCTTTGATGGAAAAACACTGGTGGTTACGAGTAACCAAAAATTCAGCGGATTGAGCCTGGAGGCGACGACGACGCTGACGAAGCAATAAAAGATGACGGTTGACGGTTGACCGACTTTGTGTGCGAATCCGAACCGGAAATCCGTCATCCGTCAACCGTCATCTCTTTCGTCATCCTAAATACTTCCCCACAATCGGCATCCTTCTCCCCACTCCAAAGGCTTTGCAGCTCACACGGATGATGGGACAGAACTGGTTGCGTTTGTATTCATTGCTGTTGACGAGCTTTAAAATGCGGCCGACCATGGCTTCGTCCATGCCCATGGCGATGATCTCTTTCGGGCCCTTTCGTTTTTCGATGTAGAGATATAATATTTTATCCAGCTCGTTGTATTCCGGCAGACTGTCACTGTCTTTCTGCCCGGGTCTGAGTTCGGCGGAAGGAGCCTTTTGGAGAATGTTCGCAGGAATAATTACTGTTTGTCTGTTTATATACCGGGCCAGCGCATATACCTGCATTTTATAGACATCGCCCAGAACACTGAGCCCTCCGGCCATGTCGCCATATAAGGTGCCATAACCCGTGGCCAGCTCGCTTTTATTGGAAGTGTTCAGCAGGATATATCCGAATTTATTGGCCAGGGCCATCAGCAGGTTTCCCCGCGAGCGGCTTTGAATATTTTCTTCCGCGAGGCTGAAAGGAAGGTCTTTAAAAACAGGTTTTAAAGTGGCGAGAAAACTTTCGTAAACGGGCTGGATGGGAATGATGTCGAACGGATTGCCCAGATTTTTCGAGAGCTGTACGGCATCATCCACCGAATGGGCGGACGAATATCCGGAAGGCATCGCCAGCGCGCGCACATTGTCCCTGCCCAGCGCTTCACAGGCCAGGGCAAGCACCACCGCACTGTCGATGCCCCCGCTGCTGCCGAGAATGGCTTTGCCGAATCCCATCTTGCTGAAATAATCCCTGATACTCAGGATGATAGCATCGTGTATTTCGCGGATGTTATCGTGCCGGGTAAGATAGGCGATGATTTGTTCCGGATCTATGGAAGGTTGGGCTTCGCCTGAAGAAGAAAGAGAAGGTTGGGAAATTCCGGAATGTATATGACCGGCTGATGACTGTGCCTCCTCATGAAGCGCCCGGCCCGCCTTCGCCAAGGCTTCGGCGGGCAACGCCGGATACTTTTTTTCCGTATCCGTCACGGAGAAATCTTCTTCAAAAACCTTCATCTGATGAATGAGATTTGCTTCCCCGTCGTACACCACGCTGCCTCCATCGAAAACAATTTCTGTTTGGGATCCCACGGCATTGCAATAATACATGGGCAGTTTATATTTCAGTACGTTTTCCCGAACCACTGCGCGGCGGTCCTCTTCGTGGTCATAATCGAATGGTGATGCGGAAATGTTGATCATGAGGTCAGGATGATGTGGCATCAGCTGGTCCATGGGACAAACCCGGTACATCGGATTATCGCCCAGGTTCCAGATATCCTCACAGATCGTCAGTGCTATGCGTTTGCCCCTGTACGGGACAAGGTTCCAGGAATAAGCCGGCTCAAAATAACGGTTCTCATCAAAAACATCATAGGTGGGCAGGCAGGTTTTATGGACGATGGCCTTCACCTCCCCTTCAAAAAGAAACCAGGCCGCATTGAAAAGATCCTTCCCTTCGCGAACGGGATTGCGGGCCGGACATCCCACAATAACCGCTATACCGTGGGTATGCGCTTTTATTTCTTCCACCGACTGATAACATCTGTTTATGAAATCTTCAAACTCCAAAAAATCCCTTGGCGGATAACCACAGATGCAGAGCTCTGAAAATACAGCTAAATCGGCCCCGGCTTCCCGGGCCTGCGCGATACCACGAATGATCTTCTGCGTATTGTATTCGAAATTTCCGATATGATAATTCTGCTGGACCAGAGCGATCTTCATGGGTGCAAATTTACTGCTAACCCGGGGATTTTGGATGACAGATGACGGATGACAGTTGACCGGCTTTATGCGTAAATTCGCGCCCGGGAACCGTCATCCGTCATCCATAAACCATCCACTTTGATAAAACAACTCATCCCCTTACTCCTCCTCCTTGCGTTCTCCTGCAAAAACCGCAACCGGGCACCCGATGTTTCCGATATTGCCGTGAATACCAGGATCGAAAGATTCGACCAGTCTTTTTTCGCGCTGGATTCCAACCATATCCGGGAGGGCCTGCTTCAGCTGGGCCGGCAATACCCTTATTTTTTAAATGATTTTACGGTGAATATCCTGGGAACGGGCCCGTTATCCGATACCAGCGTGAACAG
>DASRLM010000678.1:0-2441 GCA_035648455.1 Puia sp.
GTACCGATGGCTCCGTTGTTAAATTTTAATATCGCGATGCCGGTATCTTCGAATTCGATCAGGCCCTGGTGATGAAAATTTCCGGTTCGGGCAGAAACCCAGTCCACATCACCGACAAACCAGTAAAGCAGGTCAATAAAATGACTGAATTGGGTGAATAAGGTACCGCCATCCAGATCCCTTGTTCCCTTCCAGGAATTCTGATAATAATTTTCATTGCGGTTCCAGAAACAACTGAGCTGAATGCTGTATATTTTTCCCAGCCGGTCCTCATCGATCAGTTTCTTCACGGCCTCTACGGGTGGATTGAACCTGTTTTGCTTGACGATGAATAACCGTTTGTTGGCGCGTTCGGCTGCATTAATCATGGCAGAACAATCCGGGACCGACAGGGCCATGGGTTTTTCACACAAAACATGACAACCGGCTTTCAGCGCCTGGACGCTGTGCTCCGCGTGCAGGCCGTTGGGGGTGCATACGGCCACAACATCGATCTCCGGGCAGCCCGAGAGCATGTCTGTCAGGCTGTTAAATGCTTTGGCACTGTACTTTCCCGCCAGTGCATTTACTTTTTCGGGAACAACATCGCAAACGGCAACCAGTTTGCCCAGGTGACTGATGTGTTCCGCATGTCTTTGGGCTATTCGTCCGCATCCTACTATCGCAAACTTAAATTGAGTATTCATTTACCAATGCCTTTCTTAATGGATTTTCTGAAGGGGGCCGTTTTCACCAGCATGTTCATATACATGGCTTTCAGCTTCCTGTCTGATTTAAAATCGCTGTGATGCTGCACGGGAAGCTGCATGATCTTTTCAAATTCCGCCGCAGACAAACCAAACTTCTTCAACACATATTCCTTATCTGCCCTGAGTTGTACCGGATCATACAATGGTTTCTTAAGTTCTTCCACCGCCTCCTTTTTATTTATCTGGCCGGAACAGATCAGGGTCGACAAGTGGGCCTTTCTTTTGTCGATGTGAAATTTCTCCGGAAGGATATAAGCCTGGTAGAACTTGGTGAACTGTGATTCATAATGCTTACCGCCATAATCGCGCCAACCCAGTTCCTTCGCGATGATCTCCTTTACTTCCTTTTTATTATAGGGAACATAATTGAGGATCGAAACCGGGTTCAGGCGGAGCACCGCGGAATAATAAATATATTTTTTGAAATCAAGGCTGGGATAGGTTTTTAATTTCTTTTTTCCATAGCGCGCATGGATATCTTTCAAATTGGCAAAATCATATTTATCATAGAGCCAGGATGGCGGCATGATATATTCCGTTACAATATTGGTTCCGCTGATGATGTATCCTGTTTTGTGTTGCTTCGCCAGTTTGTACATGGAAGAAAAGATCGCATGATCGGATACTACTTCAATGTCCACCACGGAGGCCCGGAGATAGGCGAGCTGAATGTCTTTAAACTCTTCCCAGTCAACTACCAGGCTGAACAGATCAAACCCGCAGCGTGTGATGATATTCTCCACATTCTTAACGGCCAGCTCCGAATCCCAGCCATTGTCCAGGTGTACGGCCAGCGGCCGAAGTCCGTGTTGTTTAGCCAGATAAGCCACGTAGGTGCTGTCTACCCCACCGCTCAGTCCGATCAGGCAATCATACCGTTTTCCTTTCCCGTCATTTTTTATGCGGGCGATCAGCTCATCCAGTTTTTTCTTTCCGGCTTCCCCGGTTAAAACGCCTTTTTTTGCCGCATGCTGGTATTCGTGATAATAGTTGCACACGCCGTGCTGATCAAAACGGATATCGGGATCGGCAATATTATCCATCACCGTTTTTGTGCAATGTCTGTATTTTGGATCTTCAGTAGAAATGATCATGGGATATTCACATTATGCCTGAACCGATTCATAAACCTGTTGTTCCAATTCCTTTTGTGAGGGATAACTGATCAGCACTGCCCGGTGGGGTCTTTGAAAAACAAACATACTGCCTGCGCTTACTGCGGAGGCTCCATGTTCAACGGCCCGTTTAAAATCCGACAATGATCCGGCGCCGCCCAGTGCGATCACCGGTATATTCACCGCACCAGAAATTTTTTTAATCATCTCCAGGTCATATCCCTCAAAAGTGCCGTCCCGGTCAATGGCATTCAGTAATATTTCTCCGGCTCCGGCATCCGCCATCTTTTTCGCAAATTGTTCGGGATCCAGGCGGGTATTCGTTTTACCGTTATCGGTAAACAGCTTTATCGCGCCAAGCCAGGTTTTTTTAAAATCCAGGGAGGCCACCACACTCTGGGATCCGAACCGTTTGGCAATGGCGGTGATCAGGGCAGGGTTTTCAACCGCTGCTTTATTGATAATGACTTTTTCCGCTCCGTTCTGCAGGATCTTTTCCGCTTCTTCCACCCGGGTGATGCCTCCGCCATAGGCGATGGGCATAAACGCTTCACTCACAATGGCAGCAATGCGGTCA
>DASRLM010000679.1:0-2474 GCA_035648455.1 Puia sp.
TCATCACCCCGTATTTTTGAAAAGCGCTGATGTCCTGATACGCAATATCTATTTTACCGAGTAATTTCTGGTATTCATACCAGCATCCGAAATGAATGATGGAAAAAAGGATGAAAAAACTCCACGCGTTCCAGAGCAGCCCGACAAGCATCACCGCAACAAAAACCAGCGAAGTAAGCGCCCTGGTTCTGAATGTGCTGGCTTGGAGTGACATGGGGTGAAGTTACGGAAATGATCTAAATTCTTGTTGACGGATGACGGATGACGGACCTCCGGTGCAGCATCATGAATTATTTCAGACCTCATGATTCACATAATGTCCGTCAACCGTCATCCGTCATCCGTCAACAATTATTATTCGGAGTCTTCATCAAACGGCGTTTCCGCCACCACCGGATATACTTTCTCATAACTCGTCTGCGAATGCCGGCGGAGGTAGTTCAGTAAAAAAATAACCAGCGCCAGTGAAATAATGCCCACCAGGGTACCAGTTGTATCCATGCTGCTTTTATCATCCAGGCTGGTCACTTTAAAATACACGAGGAGGAGTTGTCCGCTGTTAAAAATAAAATGGCCGATCATCGCGGGTATGATACTTCCGCTGTACCAATACAGAGCGCCCAGAATGATGCCCAGGATCATGCGGGGAATAAAACCCATGAACTGTCCGTGAAAAGCAGAAAACAGCGCTGCCGTAAAAATAATTCCCGGCCAGGCGCTTTTAAAACCCCGGATAAACAACCTTTGCAGGATCCCTCTGAAAAAAAGTTCCTCCCCAAAGGCCGCCAGCACGCCGGCGATTAAAACGGATTTCAGGAGGTCACCGGGATTTTTCATGGCCAGTATGTTCCGCAAGGTGTTGTCCGTTTCTGTTTCTCCTTTTTCCACCCATTCCCTGGCGGATTTTGACAGGAACCGGGTAACCAGTTCCTGGTTTATCACTGCAAGCCATTGCACCATAAAAAAGGCGGCAATCATAATGACCACGCCCAGGTAAATAAAAGATTTCTTATCCGGAGCCTTTAATCCCGCATACGCCCAGGGGTGCGGGTCCGCCAAAAAAGCAAAAAAGAGGGAAGGCAGTATAAACAGGCCGAAGGATTGCAGCACCAGCATCCCCTGAACCACGCCTGCCAGCTCGGGTCTGGAATAATCCTCCGGTTTCATGGATGCGATCTGCATGACGGTCAGGTGGTTGACCCGGGCAATGATCGAGATCCCCAGCCCGGATACCAGAAACAGGATAATGCCGATCAATCCGCCGAAAATGATCAGTTGCAGCCAGGATGGTTTATTTCCAATGCTGAGATGGGTTTGCATGTGTCGGGCTTTCTGCTTCTGGCTAAATAATTTATCTTTGCGGTCAGAAAGCTGCGCGAATTTAAGCAAGACCGCCTCATTTTCGGCACAAGGGCAGCAGGAACGGATTATTTGTGAATTTTCCCTGATTTATTAAGGATGGCCACCCAGATCGGAAATATAGTACTGCCGGATTTTCCCTTATTGCTCGCACCCATGGAGGACGTGAGTGATCCGCCCTTCCGTTTTGTTTGCAAACAGCACGGAGCCGATCTCATGTACAGCGAGTTTATTTCCAGCGAGGGTTTGATCCGGGATGCTATTAAAAGTAGGCAGAAACTGGATTTTTTTGAATACGAGCGCCCCTTCGGTATCCAGTTATTCGGCGGGGATGAAGAGGCCATGAGCCTCAGCGCCCGGATCATAGACGCTACCAATCCCGACCTGGTGGACATCAATTTCGGCTGTCCGGTAAAAAAAGTGGTTTGCAAAGGCGCCGGCGCAGCCGTACTGAAAGATATTGAGGCCATGGTCAGGCTCACGCGGGCGGTGAAACAATCGACCAGACTCCCCGTGACCGTAAAAACCAGGCTGGGATGGGATGAGCAATCTAAAAATATTGAAGAAGTGGCTGAGCGGTTGCAGGACGAGGGCATTGACGCACTCACCATTCATGGAAGGACCCGTGCGCAGTTGTATAAGGGCGAAGCCGACTGGCGCCTGATCGCCCGTGTAAAAAACAATCCACGGATAAAAATTCCCATATTTGGCAACGGCGACATTGATTCCCCGGAAAAAGCGCTTGAATACAGGTACCGCTATGGCATTGATGGTATTATGATCGGCCGCGCCGCTATTGGCTATCCCTGGATCTTTAATGAAATAAAACATTTTCTCCAAACCGGAACGCACCTCGAGCCGCCGCCCGTAGAACAACGGGTGGAATGCATCCGTCAGCATCTCCGCCGTTCTGTGGAGTGGAAAGGAAAAGTGCTGGGCATCCTGGAAATGCGCAGACATTACAGCAATTATCTCCGGGGGTTTCCCCATATCAAGGATTTCCGCAATCAACTGGTTCAAAAAAATTCCCTGGAAGAAATTGACGAGGTTTTGGAGGAGGTGGTGAAGCGGTATGCGGGGGAGGAGGTTTTGGTTGACCGTTGACGGATGACCGT
>DASRLM010000680.1:0-7732 GCA_035648455.1 Puia sp.
GGCGTTGCACTGGTAACGCCCTTCGATTCGCGTTTGAATCTTGATGAACCCGCTCTGGCCCGGCTGATCGATTTTGTGATCGGGGGCGGTGTGGAATATATTGTCACCCTGGGCACTACCGGTGAAACCCCTGTTTTATCCCGGGAAGAAAAGGTACGCATTGCGCGTTTTACTTTGGACGTGGTCAATAACCGGGTTCCGGTGGTGATCGGCGCCGGCGGAAGCGACACCAAAGCTGTCATCAGCGAAATCGAAGAGCTGCCCACAGAAGATTCCGCGGCTATCCTCAGCGCGAGTCCGTACTATAGCAAACCTTCCCAGGAAGGCATTTACCAGCATTATAAAGCCATTGCCGCCGCTTCAGCCAAACCGGTATTGCTCTATAACGTGCCATCGCGCACGGCGCGTAATATTGATGCCCATACCATCCTGAGGCTGGCCCAGCTGCCCAACATCGCAGGTATCAAAGAGGCAGGGGGAGATATGGCGCAATGCGCGCTCGTTATCCGCGACCGCCCATCAGACTTCCTCGTTGTGAGTGGTGATGATGCCCTTGCTTTTCCACAGATCGCTACGGGTATGCACGGTGTGATTAGCGTAGCTGCCAACAGCTTCCCCATAGCTTTTTCTTCCATGGTCCGGGCTGCATTGAAAGGAGATCTCCATAAGGCTAAAAAATTGAATGACAGTCTGCTGGACGCTTATCATTTGCTTTTTGTGGAGAACAATCCTGCCGGGGTGAAAGCCGCCCTCACCGAGTTGGGGATCATCGAAAACTTCCTGCGCCTGCCATTGGTTCCGTTGAGCAGCCATTACCTGGAACAGTTAAAGAGTTATACGAAAAGAATGACGCATCTGGAGGCCGAAACAATAGCACATTAGTTGCCTGCATCGCACCCGGTGCTTTGGTAAAGCTGTGGCGAAAAAATACCGCGGCGCTTTCAGCTTTCTTCCAAATGCTGTTTTCGCGACTTTAAAATAAGCATGACCAAAGCAGATAGCAGGATTAAGATCAGATAGCTATAGCCGAGGTTGTATTCATCCTTCGCGGGAAGAAAAGAGACAATGGCGGAACTGACCAGCGATATGATGACATAGTTGGCACCCCCGGTGAATCCGCTGGCAATGCCGGCATTCTTTGGAAAACGCGTGAGGCAATACGTATAGAAATTATTGAAAGTGTATCCCGCCGCTACCTGGATGATGAATGCAAAAAAGATCAGCGCATAGATATTACTGATATGCCGTATGCTGATGAGCATAATGGTAACAAAAATCACCTGGAACAGCAGGTTGATCACGATCCGTTTAAAAAACGGACGGTTGATGGTTGCCTTCCCGAAAAAGCCCCCGGTCATCCACGCAAGACCCAGGATCAGGGAACCGTATCCCGCAATTACCGGCGATAAATGAAGGGCATGCTCAATGATAAAGGGCCCGGTCATATTGTAGACCATCACCATGCCGTAAGACAGGCCGCACAGCAACAGCCCCAGCATGAAAGGAATGGTGCGGATCATCCGGATATACACGACCGTTATACGCTGAATCCGGAAGGGGGAGAAATAAGAAAGGGTTTCGCCGCTGAAGATCCACTCCAGCATCAGCAGGAGGATGGCGAATATAGCCAGGAAATAAAAATTCGATTGCCAGCCAAATGCCTGCTCCAGGTAACCGCCGATAAAAGGCGCCATGATGGGCCCGGTCGACCAGATGATGGTGAATAAACTCAGGTAATGTTTCAACCGGTCGCCTGTGTACAGATCAATAAAATAAGCCCGTTTGGACACTACAATGGCGGATACCGTAAGCCCGTGCACAATCCGCATCCCGTACACCATGTAAATGTTATGGGTGCAGGCGATAGCCAGGCTGGCCAAAGCAAATATCAGCAGGGAAATCAGGCCAGGTGATACCGTCCGAAACTATCCAGCACACTGCCGATGAATAGCTGTCCGACGCCATAACTGATGAGGAACAAAGAAAGGGTAATCTGCACCTGCAGGCTGCTCACTTGCAGCGATCGGGCCATCGTAGGGAGGGAGGGGAGGTAAATATCGGTCGCGAATCCTGACAACGGCATCAATGCAAAAGCCAGCGTATTGGCGATTCCGTGATGCTGTTTTTTTATCTGTTTGGGCACTGGATTTCGAATTTTGAAGTGCAAATATAGTTGACGGTTGACAGTTGACGGTTGACGGAAGGTTGTTGAGAATTTTACTTCTCCGGTTTTAAGATATTTCCCTTTCTTTGTTCTGCATTCAGTGATGGTTGCTGAGCATAAAGTCCGTCAACCGTCAACTGTCAACCGTCAACTACCTTCAACCATCCACCTTTCATGTCCCAATCCATCTTCCGCAAAAAGTCCCTCGAAAAGATCATACGCGACTGCGAGGCCGGACTCGGCGATTCGCATGAGCATAAGCTGGACAAAGTGCTGGGGGTGCGTGACCTGACCTTTATGGGCGTTGCGGCCATTATCGGAGCGGGTATTTTTTCCACCATCGGTACTGCGGCATATCACGGAGGACCGGGCGTGGTTTTTCTTTTTCTCATCACGGCCATTACCTGCGGATTTACGGCGCTTTGCTACGCAGAATTTGCTTCGCGTGTACCTGTCGCGGGCAGTGCTTATACCTATTCTTATGTGAGCTTTGGTGAAGTGATCGCGTGGATTATCGGCTGGGCGCTGATCCTGGAATACGCCATCGGCAATGTGGTGGTGGCCATTTCCTGGAGTGCTTATTTCAATAATATCCTGAAGGATTTCGGTATTCACCTGCCCGGCTGGTTATCGATCGGCTGCCAGACCGCAAAAATGGAATACCAGGCTGCTTTGCAAAACCATCAGGCCGTAAACAATCTGCTGTACATGACCGCTCCGCAGATTGCCGGTTTCCGTTTCATCATCAACCTGCCGGCTTTTATCATCGTTATTTTGATCACGTGTCTGGCTTATGTCGGCATCAATGAAAGCCGCAAAAGCGCCAATTTTATGGTGGGACTGAAACTGGTCGTCCTGGCTTTTATTGCCGTCGTTGGCTTCTGGTTGATTTTCACCACTGATAAAACAAAAAACTGGACGCCTTTCCTGCCCGAAGGCATGAAGGGTGTTTTACAAAGTGTATCCTCTGTTTTCTTTGCTTATATCGGCTTTGATGCCATTTCCACCACGGCGGAAGAATGCCGTAATCCGCAGAAGGACCTGCCCAAGGGCATGATCTATTCCCTGGTCATCTGCACCGTAATCTACATCATCACGGCCCTGGTGATCACGGGCCTGGTGAATTATAAGGAATTCCTGAATGTCACCGATCCGCTGGCTTATGTGTTCAATAAGATCCACATGCAAAAGATCGGTTTCATTATTTCTGTGGCGGCCGTCGTGGCCTCCACCAGCGTATTGCTTGTTTTCCAGATCGGTCAGCCGCGCATCTGGATGAGCATGAGCCGCGACGGACTCATGCCACCCGCATTCAGTCGCATCAGCAAACGCTATAAGACCCCGGGATTTGCGACCATCGTCACCGGATTCCTGGTGGGTATCCCGGTGCTGATGGTGGACGATAAACTGATGACCGACCTCACCAGCATCGGCACGCTCTTCGCCTTTGTGCTGGTCTGCAGTGGTGTATTGTATCTGCCGGCACTGAATCAAAAGATCCCGGGAAAATTCAAGCTGCCTTACCTCAACGGTAAATTCATTGTGCCCCTGATGCTGACCGGTTTCCTTTACGTGTTCCGCGAGCGGGTGACAGACGCACTAATGAACTTAAGTGCAGAGAGTTACCAGGAAATACTCTTTCTTTTGTTTATACTCGCCGCCATTATCATTTCCATCCTCACCTTTATCCGGAATTATTCCGTGATCCCCGTTCTGGGTACTTTGTTCTGTCTTTACCTCATGATCGAAATCCCCGCCAAAAGCTGGACGGTCTTTTTCATCTGGATGGGGCTGGGGCTGGCGATTTATCTGTTGTACGGGAGGAGGAAGAGTAAGCTGGCGGGGATTCCTTCGTGAGGGGGGAATAGCCTTTAAAGATTGATGACGAATGACGGATGACGGACTTTGGGTGCGGGTTCGCATTTGGCAATAGCCGGTTCAATGAACTGCAGCGCACTGTAGCCGGCATTTCTGCCCGTGTTTTGTTCAAAGAGCTCAAAGAACTCGAGATGAATGGTTTTGTAAAACGGAAAGTGTATAAGCAAACGCCCGTGGTGGTGGAATATGAAATCATGGAATACAGTCATTCCCTCCGAAAAGTGCTTGATTCGCTCAAGGAGTGGGGCAGCCGGCACAGGGATAAGATCAGAAGGGAGATGCGGAGGAATAATGTGTAAATGTGTAAATGTGCTGATGTGATAATGTGTAAATGAAATACAGGTGATTTAATTTCCACATTAGTTCACTGTCGGTTGGTTTAAGATGTTGACGGCTGACAATCAATTCTTACCGAATGGTACATCAAACAAACCATCGTTTATCTGAACAGTTCCAAGACCCCCTTTGAATTTTCCAAAGGCAACAGAAAACTGACCGGATATTTTTCATAAAATCATTTTAAGGTTGAGATCCCCTTGCAGTAGGAGAATTTGTTTCAACCCTAAAAATGAGCGCTTTCACCGGGCCAGCCAGATGAATATGACGGGCAGGGTTATTCGGGAATGGTTGGTTGCTCTATAGAAAATGGCAATCGCCAGCAGGGTCGTCAGGATGAAGGAGGCGTTGATGTAGAACGGTATATTTTCCATCGCTTTCATTTCCACATCAGCACATTACGCCGAGATTGCCAATCCCACAAACGAATCCGCAGTACCATAGTACAGGAACCATTTGTTTTTAAAGAATACCAGGCCTTCCGAAAAAGTATCGCCGGCATGGTATTGCCCGGTGATTTCATGCGGTAGGGTAGGGCGGATAAAACTGGTGTCGGACCGGGCGACCACTTTTCCGGGATTATTTACATCAAATACCACCTGACCCACGGAATACATGCCTTTCGGCATGGCCGGATCTGAGACGTTGCTATTTTCTGAATTTCTCCCATTGTACAATAGCACGATGCCGGCTTTTGTGATCACGGCCGGGGGCCCGCATTCTGTAAGGTCACTGTCAAATTTGCCAGGACGGGTTTCCATGGCCCTTTTTAATTCGCCTTTTTGATCCAGTTCAGGATACCAGTCAACCAGGTTGTCGGAAGAGGCCAGGTTTACAAAATGTTCGCCCCAATACATCCAGTATTTGCCATTTATTTTTGCAGCGATCAGTTTCCCGTTTACCATTTTAGTAATGATGGAAGCGGATTTTGTCCATATTTTCAAAAACCTGCCATTGTTAGCCTTTGCAAATGCGGCACCTTTTTTTTGCCAGTGAAACAGATCCTTTGAAACCGCACTGGACAACAAGGCCTTCTTACCGTTCCATGCTGTGTATATAATCACATAATCTCCGCTGGCCGTTTCCACTATGCGCGGATCTTCACATCCCCCAGGATAATCATCCTTCATAAAGGGGCCCGTGTCCGGATACAAAACGGGTTTGGGGAATTTTTTAAAATGAATGCCGTCATCGCTGGCCGCCACGCCTATGCGGGATGTCTTGCTGCCAATGGGACCGGTCTTATTATCCTCGGCGCGAAACAGCAAGTAAACCTTTCCATCTTTTACAATAGCCGCTGGATTGAATACATCGGATTTCTGCCATCTGACGGTTTGTTTTTTTATGGGGTCAAGAAAAGTAAAATTGGAGTCCGGTCTTAATACCGGATTCTCAGCCGGCTTATAAAATGAAATGAGACTTCTGTCCAGTTGATTTTGCGCAGTGCAGGTTAAGGCTGAAAAAATAAGTAATGCGGAGTGGATGAATATCTTCATGAAGCGTTATTAATGTGGAAATGGGTAAATGAAATACGGATTCCTAAATTTACGAGTATGCTCAAATAAGTGTGTCAATTACAAATTTATTAAATTGACATGCTATGGAAGAGAAGAAATTTGATTGGATCATACCGGCCATTAAGGAATGGCAGAACAGGCCGCTGGAGCGTGTTTATCTGTAATAAACGCAATTTGATCGGACAACTTATATGTAGCAGAGATAAGTTAATCTTGCAATGCAGATTACAGAATGATTCAAAAAATGAAATCATTTAATGTATCGATTCTCCCGGGTATCTGATTTACTCCGTTCTTAAACTCTTTACGGGATTAGTAATTGCTGCCTTTATCGACTCATAGCTGAAGGTTAACCATGCGATCAGCAGGGCCGACAGGGGTGCTAACGCAAACAGGGCAATCTTGAGATAGTTTTTGAACATAATATTTTCGTTGACGGTTGACAGTTGACGGCCTTTATGTGCGAATCCGCACCTGATGTCGGTCAACCGTCAACTGTCAACGGTCAACGAAACGAGTTCACTCTGATCGCAAACTCTCCACCGGATTCGCCCTCGCCGTACTGATTGCCTTGTATCCGACCGATAGCCAGGCTATGACCACGGATATCGACAGGGCTGATAAAAGCACGAAAGGGCCCGGATTGATATGAAACGCATAGTTTTGAAGCCATCGATGCATGAAATACCAGGCGATGGGTGACGACAAGAAAAATGCGACCAGTATAAGCAGCGTAAATTCTTTAGAAAATAAATACACGATGCTGGAAACCGAAGCGCCCAGGGTTTTCCGTATGCCTACTTCTTTGGCGCGTTGCATGGACATAAAGGAGGCAAGACTGTACTATCCGAGGCAGGATATAAAAATAGCGATGCCGGCAAACAGCCTGTACAATACGGACAACTGGGTTTCCTGCGCATAATACCGGGCAATACTTTCGTCCAAAAACGCATATTCATAGACGTTATCGGGGAAGGTCGACTTCCACAACTTTTCGATCGCGGGCAAAGCCTGGCTGATCAAGCCAGCCGACAGCTTAATATTCACCGTGGAGTATACCTCGCGCCACTCCTGCATCATCACCGGCCTGATCGAATCGTGGAGAGAGGCGATGTTGAAATCCTTCACCACGCCCGTGATGCTGGCCTTGGAATTGGGAATCTTGGGGAGTTCCACCGTCGCACCCAATGCATCCTGCGGCCGCCGGATCCCCAGCTTCTTCAAAAAGGCTTCGTTCACCACGATGTCGTTCCCGCTGGTGTAGAGCCGGCCTGCCAGCAACTGCATATGGTAGAGATGGGGATACACGGAATCAGCCCATTTGAGGTTGACGCCGAAATCATGCGTTTTTACGCCGTTGTATATAATGTCGCTGTTCCAGTCGCTGTTTACATCAAGCGGGCTGGCAAAGCTGAAGCTCACGTTCTCGACGCCGGTCTGCCGGAGGAGTTGCTGGCGCAGGAAATCCATCTTGCTATTATCCGGCATCTGGGTGATGAGGATGGCGTCTTTGTCGAAGCCCATGGGTGCCGATTTAAAATAAGCCATCTGACCCAGAACAACGAGTACGCAGATGATGAGGGTCTGGGAGATGCTGAATTGCAGCACCACCAGCGCGCGTCTCAGGGAAACAGCACCCGGACGATTGATCGAGGCCTTGTTCTTAAAAGCGGTTATGGGGCTAAATCCGGAAATGACGAAGGCCGGATAAAAACCCGCGAGGAGGGTAGCGCCGATGGCAATTAGAACCAGCGCTTCAATCACCTCCGGATCTTTTAGGAATGAACGATCGATTTTAATTTCCAGCAGATGGTTAAAGAAGGGCAATGCTATATAA
>DASRLM010000681.1:0-12598 GCA_035648455.1 Puia sp.
GGTGAATAACCTGGAAAACGCCAAGGTCACCCTTTTTGGGCTGCTCAATGTTCCCTATCAGAGAGACGTTTCTTTCGAAGCGGTTGCCCTTGATGCCAATACCCTGGAATACGGGGGCAGTTCAGACAGTATTTATCAGTCGGCGCTGCGGGTCATTCCCATCATCAGGGCCAACGATTTGCGCGTGCGGTCATACGAAAAAGGTATTGCCGCCGCCAGGGGAAAATTATATCCATCGCTGTCCTTTTTTGGCAATATCAATTCCAATTACAACAGCATCGCCACTACCGGGATTATCGGAACTGATTTTACAACGCCTAACGGGGAATTCGTGAATATCGGGACAACCCAGTATGATGTCAATACCATTTCAAAACAGCAACAGAAGATCAGCTTCGGAAACCAGTTCAAAAACAACCGTTATGAAGCCATCGGTCTCTCGCTGAATATCCCGATATTAAATTATCTGAGCGCAAGGAACAACATCAAACTGCAAAAGATCAATGTGCAGAATGCAAAGATTGTTGCCAATGCATCCCGTAACCAGTTGCAGCAACAGGTGGAACAGGCCTGGCAGAATATGAATTCGGCCTACGGGCAATACAAAGGTTATATGGATCAGGTAAAGGCATTTGAGGAATCTTTCCGGACGGCGGAGATCCGTTTCAATAACGGAGTGATCACTTCGGTGGATTACGTGATCGCCAAAAATCATGTTGATCAGGCAAATATCAATCTCACGGCATCCCGTTACAATTATATTTTCAGAACCAGGATCCTGGATTACTATCAGGGAAGACTGACCGTGGGAAATTAAAAATTACTCCTCACCCACCTCCTCAAACAGTCCCCGACCTTTTCTGATTCCACCATGAAGCCATCGTGACCATAAATCGAATCGATGGTAACCAGCTGACAGTCCGGAATATAATCGGCAATGAATTTTTGCTCGTCAACCGGACACAGGATATCGCTGGTGATTCCGATGATCAGGGTACGTTGCCGCATGGTGGACAGAACCTTTTTAAGATCGCCTCCCCTGCCCCGGGAAAGATTATGGGTATCCATGGCCCTGGTCAGCAGCCAGTAGCTGTAGGCATTGAAACGCTGCGCCAGTTTATCTCCCTGGTAGTTGATGTAGGAGGAAGCCCGGTAATTGTCGAGCTTTTCCGGATCCGGATCGGATTGCTTTTCCTTCATGATGGTATAATTCCGGTAGGTCAGGATGCCGATGGCCCTGGCTGCCCTGATGCCCGCAGATCCGGCATCTTCATTCAGCTCCTTCCAGGAAGAATCGGCTTCTATGGCCAGCCGCTGCGCGGTATGGACGGCTATGCCCCAGGCAGTTTCCGCCGCTGAAGTGGCAATGAGAAAAAGATCCCTGATCAGCTCCGGTTCCATAACACACCATTCCAGAGCCTGGTAGCCGCCCATGCTGCCGCCCATCATCAGTTCAATCTGCCGGATACCCAGGTGCTTACGGAGCAGGATATGCGCACGCACCATATCGCGGATGGTAATGGCCGGGAAATGGCTGAAGTAGATGTTTCCTGAATCCGGGTCCCGGCTGAGCGGGCCCGACGTGCCGTAACACGAACCCAGGATATTCGCACAAACAATAAAATGGGTGGAGGGGTTCAAAATATGATTTTCTCCCACCATACCTGGCCACCAGCGGGTTACATTCGAATTGGCCGTGAGGGCGTGACAGATCCAGACCGCATTATCCGCAGCGTCATTCAGTTGACCGTAGGTATGGTAAGCGATCTTGATGCCGGCCAGTATTTGGCCACTTTCCAGCCGGAAAGGCTGATCAATATAAAATTCCTCCATGCTCCGGATTCAAAATTTTTGTATGCAAAAGTAGGACAAGCCGGGTGAATGTGCTAATGTGGAAATATGCAGATGTGTAAATTCAGGACTGCATCTCATTTCCACATCAGCACATTTCCATATTTATACATTAAGAGTATCTTTGCAAAAAAATTTCTATGGCTCACGTAGAAGTGATCCGGGTCAGCAACGATTTCGGCTTTGAAGGAACGGATGCCTCCGGTAACCTGGTCAGGATGGATTCCAGTCCCGAAAGCGGCGGCCATGATTTTGGCGTACGGCCGATGCAGATGTTATTGATGGGTCTGGGAGGCTGCAGTGGTATTGACATTGTATCCATCCTGAAAAAACAGAAACAGCCCGTGGAAGGATTCCGGATCAGTATAGATGGCGAAAGGGAAGCTGGTAAAGAACCCTCCCTCTGGACGCAAATTCACATTGTTTTTGAATTGAAAGGCACTATAGAACCTGAAAAAGCAAAACGGGCCTGCGCCCTGTCCCTCGACAAATATTGTTCCGTAGCAGCTACCCTGATGGGTGCCGGTTGTGCCATTACGTGGGAAGCCCGGGTCATCGCCGGGTAATAACCGCCGGGAACAAATTAAAATCTTCAAGAAATACTTCATTATGTCTTTACACCCCATGTCTGAACTGATCAGAACCCGCATAAAGCAAACCCAGGAAATGGAGCATTCTTCTCCTTTGTTTCTGACCAGCAGTTTCACCTTTGACGATGCGGAGGAAATGCGTGCGGCATTCGCGGATGAAAACGACGATAATATATACAGCCGGTTTTCGAATCCCAGCGTCCAGGAATTTACTGACCGGATGTGTGTACTGGAAGGCATGGAATCGGGATTTGCCACTTCTTCCGGCATGAGCGCTGTATTTGCCTCTTTTCTGGCTTTTTTGAAGAGCGGAGATCACCTGCTTTCCTGCAGGTCCATTTTCGGAAGTACGCATTCCGTGATAACCAAAATCCTTCCCAAATACGGCATTGAATACAGTTATGTTCCGGCGGGCGACCTGAGCGGCTGGGAGGCTGCCATTCGACCCAATACCCGGATGATCTTCGTGGAAACCCCTACCAACCCCGGCCTTGATATAATTGATCTGGAAGCGGTGGGCAAACTGGCAAAAAAACACAACCTGATCTTTTGCGTGGATAATTGTTTTGCCACGCCGATCGGCCAGTTGCCTGCGCGGTTTGGGGCCGACCTGGTGATTCATTCAGCTACAAAATGGCTGGACGGGCAGGGAAGGGTTCTGGGTGGCATTGTATTGGGCAGTAAAAAACTAATCCACGAAATATACCTTTTTTGCCGGAGCACCGGACCCGCACTTTCTCCCTTTAATGCCTGGGTACTCAGCAGGAGCCTGGAAACCCTGGAAGTACGGATGGAACGCCATGCATCCAATGCCTTTTACCTGGCTCAGCAACTCGAGAAAAATCCGGCCATCAGCTGGTTGAAATATCCCTTTCTGGAAAGCCATCCGCAATATGCTATCGCCAAAAAACAAATGATAAATGGCGGCGGACTGCTGTGTTTTGAATTGAAGGGCGGATTGGAAAGCGGAATAAAGTTCCTGAATAATTTGAAGATGCTTTCCCGGACGGCCAACCTGGGAGATACCCGCAGTATCGCTTCCCATCCGGCCAGCACCACCCATGGGAAATTAAGCGAGGAAGAAAGAAGGAGCGTCAATATAACGCCCGGGCTTATACGCATTTCTGCCGGACTGGAGAACAGGGAGGATATTTTGGGGGATATTGTACAGGCTTTATGAGCTTGGATGACGGATGACGGATGACGGATGACAGTTGACGGCTGACGGTTGACCGTCTTTTATTGCGAATTCGCGCCTGAAGTCCGTCAACTGTCATCCGTCATCCAAATTATCAATCCCCCCAAATCTCACCCTTTCCCTCAATCCATAATTTAACGGATTCGGTGGTCACGGATTTTGGTCTTTCCAGCGGAGACCCCAGGGCCCTGTCCCAGCAGAGGCTGGCCAGCACGCCGAGTGCACGGCTGACGCCGAAAAGCACGGTATAAAATTCATATTCAACGAGGCCGAAATGAACCAGCAGGGCGCCGCTGTGGGCATCCACGTTGGGCCAGGGATTTTTAATTTTCCCTATGGATTGCAATACCGGTGGCACGGCTTCATAAATATTCCAGACCGTCTGAACCAGCGGATCATCGGGTAAATGTTTTTTCCCAAATTCCATCTGGGCTGTGAAACGGGGATCTGTTTTTCGGAGTACGGCATGCCCGTATCCGGGAACCACTTTCCCTTCGCTCAATGTTTTCTGAACATAATCCACGATCTGTTCTTTGCCCGGCAGATCCGTTTTGAGTTCTTTACGCATTTCCAGGATCCATTTGATCACTTCCTGATTGGCCAGGCCGTGCAGCGGCCCCGCCAGGCCATTCATACCGGCCGCCAGGCTGAGATAGGGATCACTCAGCGCAGAGCCCACCAGGTGGGTGGTGTGCGCACTCACGTTTCCCCCTTCATGGTCCGCATGGATGGTCATGTACAAACGCATCAGTTCCTGGAAAGTATCATCCTGGTAACCCAGCATGTGGGCAAAATTGCCGGCCCAGTCGAGCAGTCCGTTGGGCTGTATGTGATCCCCATGCTTATACTTTCTGCGGTAGATATAGGCAGCCACCCGCGGAAGCCGGGCGATCAGGTTCATGGAATCGTCGAATATGGGATCCCAGTAATCTTTTTTATTGAGGCCTTCGGCATATTTTTTGGCAAACTGGCTTTCCGTTTGAAGGGCCATGATGGCAATCACAAATTGCGTCATGGGGTGGGTGCCCACGGGCAGGGCTTCAATGGCATCAAATACATGATTGGGTACATGACTGCGACGCTGCCAGTTGGCTGTTAATTCCAGCACATCTTTTTCTTCAGGCAGTTCACCCAGCAGCATCAGAAAAAACAATCCTTCCGGCAGCGGTTCATGACAACCCGGCGCCTTGGGTAATTTTTCCTGGATTTCCGGAATGGAGTAGCCGCGGAAACGGATTCCTTCCTGCGCATCCAGCAATGATGTTTCGGTAACCAGTCCGGTCATTCCCCGCATGCCCGCATAAATTTGCGACAGGGTGGTTTCCCCGATTTTCTTTGAACCGTGTTCTTTTAAGATATCTTTTATTTCCGAACTGAGGATTTCGGATTTAGTTTTAAACCTTTCTTTAATAGTCATACCGGTCATTTGGATAAGTTTGCTAAGTTAATCCATGCGTGCTGTAGGAACAAATGATTGGAGTGTTATGTTTGAAGATCTGGTTTGGATGACGGATGACAGTTGACGGTTGACGGTTGACCGTCATCCGTCAACTGTCATCCTATTTCGGCGCTCTCCAGTAAAGCCAGACCGCAACAACCCCGAAAATAATATTCGGCATCCAGGCTGCCAGCATGGGAGAAAAATTCCCTTTGGTTGCAAAGGTCACCGAAAACTTATCCATGATCACAAAAACGGCGGCCATAACCAGGCCGATGGCCAGATGCATGCCGCTCCCACCCCTCACTTTCCTTGTGCCGACCACCGCACCGATGATGGTTAATATGATCACGGAAAACGGAGATGCGTCCCGGTGAAAACTTTCTTCCTTATACGTATTGAGTCCTTCGCTGCCCCGCAATTCCTCCATTTTAATAAACCGGTTCAGTTCGGGGGTGGTATATTTATCCTTAAGGTATTGGTCTCTTCTCAATTCTTCCGGACGCACATTTAGGTTCATGTGCATGCTCGGGATAAGACGGGCCGTTTCCTTCAGGCCATCATTTGTATTTTCCACCACGCCCGTTAACAGCCAGTCTTTTTTGGCAGTATCCCAGCGAATGACTTCTGCCCGCAGATTGTAATAAATCTGATTATTTTTTACTTTGGACAGAAAAAAACTGCTGGCCGTTTTGCGGGCCGTATCGTAATACCTGAGTCCGACATAGGTATCGGCATTCACCCGCAGGTAAAAATTATTCGTGCGGTATGGATCATTGTTATAAGAACTGTTCCGGTCAATGTAAACTGCCTGAAAATTGGTACGGATTCCTTCCGCTTTCGGCACCCAATACCGGCTGGCAAACCAGTATAAAAGCGCCAGCAATACCGCGCCGACAACAAACGGCCTTAACATCCGCGGATACCGAACGCCACCGGCCAGGATAGCAATGAATTCTGATTGTCCTGCCATTTTGGAACTAAAATAGATGCAGGCAATAAAGACCATCAGCGGAAAGATCATGGACATGATAAAGGGCACGAAACCAATAAAATAATGGGTAACAAGCTGCCAGGAACTAAGTCCCGATTTAACAAAATCGTCGGCTTTTTCACTGGTGTCTATCACCACGGCAATCACCGTAATGGTGAACATGGTAAACACAAAAGTGCTCAGGAATTTACGGAGTATGTACCAATCCAGTTTTTTCATGCAGCTACCCGTGGCGAAAATACGGCAATGCCCCATAGGAAATGAAAAGGGGCTGTTAAATCGGCTAACCACCTGTCACAATCCGGGTCACGGAAAATGCTGAAAAATATATCTTCGCTCACTCAACATATGAAAATGACCATAAAGAGATTGCTCCTGATAATGAATTGCCTGATCATGGTGAATATGAATCTCTTTTCTCAGGATACGGTAAACTACGACCAGCATGAGGCCTTTGCGCCGCTCTTTTATCCTTTTCCGGGCGATAAAGTAAGAACCGCTGCGGGAACGCCCGGACCGGAATACTGGCAGAATGAGGCCGATTATTCCATCAAAGCCGATCTGGATGATCTGAATCATAAGATCAGCGGTTCAGTGGTCATCACCTATAAAAATAACAGTCCGGAACAACTGCCCTTTTTGTGGTTGCAACTGGATCAGAATATTTACAAACCTAATTCCCGCGGAGAGGCCGCCACCTTGGTCACCGGCGGCCGTTATGCGAACCTGGGATTCAACGGCGGTTATAATATCCGGTCCGTTGAGATAGAAAACAGGGGCCGGGAAGAAAAAGTCAATTATACCATCAGCGACACCCGCATGCAGATCCTGCTGACTGCACCGCTGAAGCCCAATGGCGATTCGATAAAAATCAGGATCGACTATGATTTTGGTATTCCGGAACGCGGCTCGGACCGGATGGGTCGGATGGAAACAAACAACGGTTGGGTATATGAAATTGCCCAGTGGTATCCGCGCATGTGCGTATACGATAATATACAGGGATGGAACACACTGCCCTATCTTGGAGCCGGGGAGTTTTACCTGGAATACGGAAACTACGATTACAGCGTCACCACCGCTTCAGATGAACTTGTGGTGGCATCCGGAGAGCTGATGAATCCTTCCGAAGTGCTGAGCGCCGGGGAGCGCAACAGGCTGGAAACTGCCCGTAACAGCGATAAGACGGTCATCATCCGTTCCGAAAAAGAAGTGGGTCGTCAGACGGTAAAACGAAGCCGGGGCAGACTGACCTGGCATTTTCGTTGTTTGAACGCCCGCGATGTGGCCTGGGCCGCATCCACCGCCTTTGTGTGGGATGCCGCCCGAATCAATCTTCCGGACGGAAAAAAATCCCTGGCCATGTCCGTTTATCCCGCAGAATATGCGCTGGATTCCGGCTGGAAGCGGTCCACGGAATTTGTCAAGGGAGCCATTGAACATTATTCACAGAAATGGTTTCCTTTCCCCTACCCTGTTGCCGTAAATGTTGCCGGTATCGTAGCCGGTATGGAATATCCCGGAATCGTTTTCTGCAGTGCCTTTGAACAGAAAAAAAGCTTGTGGGGCGTTACCAGTCATGAGTTCGGTCACACCTGGTTCCCCATGATCGTGGGAAGCAATGAAAGAAAATATCCCTGGATGGATGAAGGATTCAACACGTTCATCAATGCTGTGGCCGACAAATATTTCAACCGTGGTGAATTTTATGAAAAACCTCGCTACCGTCAGCGGGCCATCCGGTTTTTTCAACCTTATTCAGAAAGTATCATGACCATACCGGATGTAACCAACCCCAGGTACCTGGCCGTGAATGCTTATGACAAACCCGGTATGGGGCTCGAATTATTGCGGGAACAAATATTGGGGGAAGATAAATTCGACAGTGCCTTCCGCTATTATATCAGCAACTGGGCTTATAAACATCCCAGCCCCTGGGATTTCTTTCATGCCATGGAAAATTACAGCGGGGAAACCCTGGACTGGTTCTGGCGCGGCTGGTTCCTTAACAACTGGAAAGTGGATCAGGCCGTGTTGGATGTGGAGTACCCGGAATCCAATCCGGCCAATGGCGCCATCATCACGATTGAAAACAGGGAACAGCTTCCTATGCCCGCAACAGTAGAAGTAAAAGAGACCGGCGGAAAAACGGGGCGGGTAAAACTGCCCGTTGAAGTCTGGATGCACGGACCCGTCTGGAAATTCTTATATCCCTCCACCCGGAAAATTGAACTGGTGACCATCGATCCGGATAAGGACCTGCCGGATAATAACGAGCGCAACAATATATGGAGGGGCAATTGATTACATGATTACAATCTCTGTTTCAGCCATTCAACCTGCTGGTTTTTCCAGCTGATAAAATCTCCCTGAAGGATGTGATTGCGGGCCTGGCTTACCAGGTCAAGATAGAATGCAAGATTGTGTGTGCTGGCTATGGTCAACGCGGTCAGTTCCTTACTTTTCATGAGGTGCCGCAGGTAAGCTTTGCTGTATTGGTTGCTGAAGCTGCAATTCAGATCCGGGTCTATTGGAGAAAAATCATTCTCCCATTTTTTATTATCGATATTGATCACGCCTTTCGAAGTGAACAGCATGCCGTTCCTTCCGTTTCTTGTAGGCATTACGCAGTCGAACATATCCACACCGAGGGCGATGCATTCCAGGAGGTTCCAGGGTGTGCCCACGCCCATCAGGTACCGCGGTTTTTCCGCCGGCAGGTTTTCGCAACAGAGTGCCGTCATTTCGTATAGTTGTTCATCGGGTTCGCCCACACTTAATCCGCCGATGGCATTTCCAAAAGCATTCCGGGAAGATACAAATGCGCAGGATTGCCTGCGCAGGTCCTCATAAACACCTCCCTGCACAATCGGAAAAAGATTTTGGGTATATCCGTATTTATCCGGCGTATGGTTGAACCGTTCCAGGCAACGGTCCAGCCAGCGGTGCGTAAGCTCCATGGATGTTCTGACATATTCATAACCCGCCCCGAACGCGGTGCATTCATCAAAAGCCATGATGATGTCTCCGCCAATGCTGCGCTGGATATCCATTACTTTTTCCGGCGTGAATAAATGCGGTGATCCGTCAATATGCGATTTGAAAACAACGCCCTCCTCGGTAATCTTTCTTGTTCCGGCCAGGGAGAAAACCTGGTAACCCCCGCTGTCCGTCAGCACCGGCCCATGCCAGTTCATGAAACGGTGAAGCCCGCCGGCATTTTCCAGCACCGCTGTACCCGGCCGCAGGTAAAGATGATAGGTGTTCCCCAAAATGATCCGGGCCTTCACTTCCCGTTCCAGCAGGTCCGAGGTAACGGCTTTTACACTGCCGGCCGTGCCGACGGGCATGAAAATGGGTGTTGGAATTTCACCGTGATCGGTATGTATCAAACCGGCGCGAGCCGGGGAGGAGGGGTCCGTGGCAATGAGGTTGAAGGATAGATGCGGCATGAGATAAACCTGCAAGTTAGGGTTGACGGTTGACAGTTGACGGTTGACGGCCCTTAAGCGCGCATTCGCGCCTGATATCGGTCAACCGTCAACGGTCAACCGTCAACTAATTCATCCCGGCAAAACCGCATTATTACGTAAATTTACCCTCCCTAACTAACTGTAGTGAATGTATACATTGTCGTCCTTTTTTTCGTGGAGTGAGATCTGGTTTGCGGTTTTTTGTCTGATCACGGCCATCCAGGTTTTTTATTATACCTGGTTTTTTCAAAGACTGGCATTCTTTCATAAACCCGCTAAGGAAAAGTCGCAGCAGCATCCCGTGAGTGTTATCATCTGTGCACGGGATGAGGCCCCCAATCTGGCTGCCAATCTTCCGGGGGCCCTGGTGCAAACCTATCCGAGCACGCACGAAGTGATCGTAGTGAATCACAACAGCCAGGATGATACCCGCTACCTGCTGGAAGAATTTAAAAAGACATTTAAAGGGCTGCATATTGTAAACCTGGAATATGAGGCCAAGGGCATTCCCGGGAAAAAATATCCGCTCAGCATGGGCATTAGGGAAGCAAAACATGAGGTGGTGCTGCTCACGGATACCGATTGTGTTCCCGCCAGCGAATTCTGGATTGAAAAAATGCAGGATGGCTACGACGAAGGAATACAGGTGGTGCTGGGCTACAGTCCATACCGGAAAAAGCCGGGTGTGCTGAATAAGCTGATTCGCTTTGAGACCTTTCACTCGGCCCTGCAATATTTTTCGTATGCCCTGGCGGGCCATCCGTATATGGGCGTCGGCAGAAACTTATCCTATAAAAAGGAATTATTTTTCCGGAACAAGGGCTTTTCCTCCGTGAATCATTTGCCCGGAGGTGACGATGATTTGTTTATCAACCAGGTAGCGAACGGTGGCAACACGCGTATCGTAATCGATCCGGAATCCTTCACTTTATCCGAGCCAAAAAATACGTTCCGGGAATGGGTTAAACAAAAAAGCAGGCATCACAGTACCGGTAAATTTTACCGGCCGAAACAAAAATGGTTACTCGGTATTTATTCTGTGAGCCAGTTTTTATTTTATCCGGCTTTTATCATGAGCCTGATTTATTTTCACTGGACCTGGACCCTCATGCTGTTTGCCATCCGTTTTTTACTGCAGGGATTAATTTATTTCCGGGTCATGAAAAAACTGAACGAATCCGATCTTTTCCCGTACTGGTGGCTGCTGGATATCTGGATGATCGGTTATTATCTCATTTTTGCACCTTCAATATGGAAGAAGCCCCGCATGGAATGGAGATAATCACCCGTTATTTTGGTGCTTTTACACCTGAACAACTGGAACAGCTTAACGCTCTGGAGGCGCTGTACGGCCACTGGAATGCGCAGATCAATGTAATCTCCCGTAAAGACATCGGAAGTCTTTACGAAAAACATGTACTGCATTCCCTGAGTATTGCCGCTGTGTTTGATTTCCGCTCCGGCAGCCGGGTGATCGATATCGGCACCGGTGGCGGATTCCCGGGCATTCCGCTGGCCATCTTTTTTCCGGAGGTGTATTTCCACCTGGTAGACAGCATCGGGAAAAAACTCAAAGTGGTGGATGCCATAAAAGAAGCCATCGGATTGAAAAATGTTACCACCCAGCATATCCGTGCGGAAGAAATCACCGGAAAAAAATTTGATGTTGCCGTGTCCCGAGCGGTGGCGCCGGCAAAGGACCTGTGGAATTGGTCACGGCCATTGCTGAAAAATCAAGTGCTCCGGTCAACAGATGAAAGGGAAAACGAACTTCCGCCGGCCAGCGGGCTGATCTGCCTGAAAGGCGGTGACCTCGCGCCGGAGATATCCGCCAGCGACACCCACCCCAGGGTCATGGATATTCACCAGATCTTCCCCGAACCGGCATTTATCGAAAAATACATCCTGCACATTCCCCCTGATGCAGGGTGATTTTACTGTTCCGGCCTTGAGCACATGAGGTAAATTTAAATATCCCGGGTTAAATGGTTGATGGTTGATGGTTGATGGACCCCCAAGTTTGAATTCGCACATAAAGTCCATCAACTATCAACCATCAACCCAAACATTTTCATCTGCAAATTTCACCTCATGTCCATCTCTGTATTCATCGTAGACGATCACCCGGAAATACGCAGCGCACTCGAACTACTGATATTGAGAACGGATGATCTTGAACTGGCGGGCAGCTGCCCGGATTTCCAGGAAGCCATTATGCTGATTCCGGCGCTCCGGCCAAAGGTCATTCTAACGGACATCAACCTGGGCAGTGAAGAAAACGGAATAGACCTCATCCGCGAGCTCAAACCCAAATATCCTGAACTGCTGTTCCTGATCATCACCGTTTACGATGATGATGAAAAAATATTCGAAGCGCTGAATGCGGGCGCACATGGGTATATCCTCAAAAAAACACATCCGGACAGGCTGCCGGAGTCCATCAGGGAATTGGTGGATGGCGGTGCACCCATGAGCAGCCAGATTGCGCGGAAAGTGGTCAATGTTTTTCAGCATACCGCTTCCATACAGGGTATATGGTCAGGATCCTTTTCAGGAAAAGCAAAACCCCTGCCCGCTTTGTCAAACCGCGAGAATGAGATCCTGCAACAGCTTTCCTGCGGGTTCCTCTATAAAGAGATTGCTGCCCATCTGTACATCAGCCAGGAGACCGTACGCAAACACGTCTATCACATATACGAGAAACTACATGTCGGAAACCGGGTGGAGGCCATCAACAAATATTTCAGAAGAAAAGGCTGACCAGCCCCTGAACTCACCATTTCAGTTCCAGGCGGTTATTTGACCGGTTCACATCCGCCATCCGTTGCGAAGGATCAATTTCTATTATTTGCAGATCCGTAAGCCGGTGGCTGATATCAAATTCAAAATCGCGACTGGTCCATTTCCAGGGCCCATAAACGATGCGGGGAATGGATTTGTCTTCCGCCGGTTTCGACCCGAACATCAGGTATTGTGGAATATAGGCCAGTTCCCGGCTACCGTCTTTGAACTGCAGCAGCACATCGATGGGCATTGGTACTTTTCCGATCATGC
>DASRLM010000682.1:0-2745 GCA_035648455.1 Puia sp.
AACGGAATTTTGGGTGATGAAATTAATAGATTCAAATACCGCAGTAAAAATCCCGGTTAAAAAAGGATTGGAATTTAGTGATAAAATAGAAATCACAGATCCTGCTTTCAGCCCTGGCGACCGGATTCTGGTATCTGGAAATTTTGGTTTACCGGATACGGCTAAAGTGGCTATTGAGAAGCAACGCTGATGAAAAAATATTTTGTTTTCAACAAGAATCCCATCATTGCCTGCCTCAGCATTATATTGCTCGGGGGGTTATTCGTATACGGTCAGTTAAAGACTTCCCTGTTTCCGGAAATTACCTTCCCGAAAATAAAGATCATAGCAGATGCCGGCCTCCAACCCATTGATAAAATGATGATCACGGTTACCAAACCCCTGGAAAATGCCATCAAGCAGGTTCCTGATCTCCTGACCATCCGAAGTACGACCAGCCGGGGAAGCTGCGAAATTTCCGCCTTTATGGATTGGAATACGGATATCGATATGGCCACGCAGCGCATTGAGTCCAAAATAGCACAGGCTGGAAATGTTCTCCCGCCGGGAGTCCATATAAGTGTTGAGAAAATGAACCCTTCCATTTTACAGGTGATGGGTTATTCGCTGGAAACGAAAACACCGCGTGCTCCGATTGACATGAAAATGCTGGCTCTATACACGGTAAAGCCATTTCTTTCCCAGGTACCGGGGGTTTCTGAAGTACGGATCACCGGAGGAAAGCAAAAAGAATATTGGATCCGGTTGCATGCCCAAAAAATGAGTGCACTGGGTGTGACGCCCGATATGATCACAACCTCCATGGCTCAAACGAATTTTATAAAGTCCAACGGTTATATGGCCGATTACCACCTGTTATATCTTACGGTAACAGACGCCACGGTAAAAAGTATTGATCAGATCCGGTCCATCGTCATCAACAACAACGGAAAAAGAATAATCCGATTAAGGGATTTTGCGGATGTCGATATAGAAAATGCCGTGGAATACACGAAAATATATGCTAACGGGAAAGAGAGTATTCTGGTCGGCATCATCAAGCAACCTAATGCGAACCTGATCGATCTGTCCGCCCAGATGGAAAGTAAAGTAGCTGATCTGCAAAAGATACTTCCCCCGGGCGTGACATTAAAGCCTTATTATGTTCAGGCGGATTTTGTAAACGATTCGGTAAGAAGCGTGGAAGACAGTCTTTGGATAGGATTGCTGCTTGCGATCGTTGTTTCTATTCTTTTCCTCCGGTCACTCAAGGCGAGTGCTACGATCCTTTTCACGATACCGGTAACCATCGCCCTGTCCATCCTGTGTTTATACATCGTCGGCTATACGTTCAACATCATGACTCTGGGTGCTATTGCGGCATCCATCGGTCTCATCATTGATGATGCGATCGTGGTGGTGGAGCAGATCCAGCGAACGCATGAAGAGCATCCCGATGAGTCATCTCCTGTTCTGGTTCAAAAAGCAATAGGATATCTATTCCCGGCCATGGTGGGTTCTTCCATCAGTACCATCGTGATTTTTATTCCTTTTGAATGGATGAGCGGGGTTGCGGGCGCTTATTTTAAGGTACTGACCAATACCATGATCCTTACCCTGGTCAGTTCCTTTTTTGTTACCTGGATTGGCCTTCCCGTCATTTATTTATTACTGACCCGGAATCGTAAAGGGAAATCACAAAAGCTGCACAAGCCGGTAAAAATAAAGGAGCACAAATGGATTGCCTTCCTGATTCATAAACCCTGGATCAGTTTTACGTTGATTGCTGCAATGATCATCTCCGTATACCTGATCCTCCCCAGGCTGGAAACCGGATTCTTACCGATAATGGATGAAGGGAGTATTGTGCTGGATTATACTTCTCCTCCGGGAACCTCACTGGAAGAAACCGACAGGATGCTCAGGCAGGTGGAGAAATTGATTGTACAGGTTCCGGAGGTATCCAGCTATTCCAGACGAACGGGAACACAGCTGGGGTTTTTTATCACTGAGCCGAATACAGGTGACTATCTCATCCAGCTGAAAAAAAACCGCAGGCGGTCAACCGAAGACGTGATTACCGATATCCGTAAAAAAATAGAGGCCAGCCAGCCGGCATTACGGATTGATTTCGGGCAGGTGATCGGGGATATGCTGGGGGATCTGATGACTTCGGTGCAACCGGTCGCCATAAAAATTTTCGGAAACGATCCTCAGACACTGCAAACCCTTTCTCACCAGGTTGCCGGCGCAGTAAGCCAGGTGCAGGGCACAGCAGATGTTTTTGACGGTGTTGTGATTGCAGGTCCTTCAGTAACTATTCAACCGGATTATAATAAGATCGCTCAGTTTGGGATCAGCCCCGCATCACTTCAGTACCAGATGCAGACAAACCTGGAAGGAAATATTGTGGGTAATATCCTGGAGAAAGAGCAGATCACGCCCATTCGTATTATTGATTCCGACAGTAGTCACCGGTCCACCGAAGGATTAAGTCACCTGCAGATCTTTTTGCCTTCAGGAAAACTAAAACCGATTGGGGAACTGGCGACGGTCCGGGTAAATGACGGAGATGCAGAACTGAAAAGGGAAAACCTCCAGTCAATGGGTGAAGTGACGGCCAGGTTGGAAAACAGGGACCTCGGAAGTGTGATTAAGGACATCCGGAAAAAGGTCGGTTCCGAAATCGCCCTGCCGCAGGGTTATCACATAGAATATGGGGGAGCGTATGCCGAGCAGCAGCAATCCTTTAAGGAATTATTGATG
>DASRLM010000683.1:0-3499 GCA_035648455.1 Puia sp.
AGGAAACAGGCACTTTCAATGCCTGCCTGATTGCGATCAACCCATACGAATGCGCAGATACGGTTTGCCATCCGGTGGAGACCCTGATCAATCCCCTGCTGGACGTACCCAATGCATTCACGCCGGGAAGATTTGGTCAGAACAGCATCGTGCGCGTGAGGGGATTCGGAATCAGGAGTATGAACTGGAAGATTTATAACCGGTGGGGACAGGTCGTGTTCCAGTCCAATAATCCCGATTATGGCTGGGACGGCACTTTCAAAGGAACTGCCCAGCCGATGGATGTTTATGCTTATACGCTGGAAGCCACTTTCTTCGATGGCAAAAAAACAACGCGGAAAGGAGACATCACCCTGATCCGGTAGTTGCCGGTCCGTTGCCTGTTGACCGGTGGAAAAGGATTGACTATTTTTAACAAATTCAAGTGATCTGACCTGATTTGCTTTACGTTATTATAAAATAAAAAATTGTTCAAAAAACGGATATTCATAGTTCTGTTATCGCTGCTCGGCATGGGGCGGGGCTATGCCCAGTCCGAAGTTTCTCCCAACCTGGAATTCATTGAAAATAAAGGCCAGTGGGATTCCCGGGTTTTACTGAAGGCGGAGATCAGTAACGGCAGTTTATTTCTGGATAAAAAGGGATTTAAAGTGGTGCTCCACAACCCGGAAGATTTGGCCCGCTTCAGCGGATCCCATACTTACCCTTTTTCCGGGGATTCTGCCGGTGTAAAGGGCGCCGTTGCCCGGCGAAGCATGGCCGGCAGGCCCGAAGCCCTTCGCTCCCATGCCTACGCCGTGAACTTTCTTCACATGAATGAGGCCACGGAGATCATACCAGACAAACCGCTGGATTCCTACAATAATTATTTCATCGGGAACGATTCCGGCAAATGGGCCAGAAATTGTCGTATATACCAGGGCGTTACCTATAAAAATGTGTACCCGGGCATCGACCTTCGCTACTATACTTCCAACGGGATGCTTAAATACGACATCATCATCCATCCGGGAGCCGACCCGCGGAATATTGCCCTCCAGTATGAGGGGATTGACGGCCTAACGCTGAAGAATAACCGCTTAACGGTAAAAACATCCGTGGGCGATGTAAAGGAACTGGAACCCTATTCCTATCAGACCGGCGACCGGGGAAGAGAGGAGGTGTCTGTCCGGTACAGGGTTTCTGGCGACAGAACCGTGCGCTTCGACGTAAAGCATTACAACAATACCCGGATACTGGTGATCGATCCGACACTTATTTTTTCCACCTTCTCCGGAAGCAGGGAAACGAACTGGGGTTTCACGGCAACTCCCGGTCCCGATGGAACTTTTTTTGCGGGGGGCATTGTATTCGGGGACGGGTTCCCGGTTTCTACGGGGGCATTCGAGGGAAATTTCCGCGGGGGAAAATATGATGTGGGCATCATCAAGCTCAGCAGCAATGGAAGGAATCGTTTATACGCCACTTATATCGGCGGGAACCAGGAAGAATGTCCGCACAGCATGATCTCCGACGCCCAGGGAAATCTCGTGGTTATGGGACGAACCTATTCCACGGATTTTCCATTTCAGAATACGTTTGGAGCGTCCGGGGGTTGTGAAATATTTGTGGTGAAACTCAACGCTGCCGGAAACAACATCATCGGTTCAGCAAGGATCGGCGGAAGCAAATTTGATGGTGTGAATGTAAAAGATCAGTTGAACGGAGAGGCGCCGGAAGAGGCCATGTCGCTGATCAGAAATTATGGCGATGATTCCCGCAGTGAAGTGATCCTCGATGGTTCCAACAACATATATATTGCGTCCACTACGCGCTCCGATAAGGACTTCCCCATTACACCGGGTGTATTTCAGCCCAATTATGGCGGCGGGAGCCAGGATGGTGTTATTGTGAAATTGTCACCCGACTGCAAAAACCTGATATTTGCGAGTTATCTCGGCGGCTCAAAAGAGGATGCCTGTTTTGTTTTAAAAATCAATCCGGCCAATGGGGACATCTATGTGGCAGGCGCCACGGCCAGCAACGCCGATTTTCCGGGCAACAAAGCAGGTTCCATACAACCGGCCTACTCAGGGGGTGTTTGCGATGCATTTATATCCATCATCAGCAACGACGGTTCCACCCTCAAAAAAACAACGTATCTGGGTACCAATGGTTTTGATGCCATTTACGGAATCGAATTTGATAAACATGGTTTTCCCTATGTGATGGGCTCTACCACGGGCAACTGGGCCACAACGCCCAACGTGGGATTCATCAACGCGGGCGCCAAACAGTTTGTGGCCAAACTGATGCCGGATCTTTCCCAATATGTTTATTCCACCACTTTTGGAAAAGCATCTCCCAATCCGAATATTTCTCCCGTTGCTTTTCTGGTGGACCGCTGCGAGAACGTGTATGTTTCCGGCTGGGGCGGATGGCTCTTTGCCAGCAAGGATCCTTACGGTCTGAGCGGAACAGCCGGGATGCCGGTATCTCCTTCGGCCATTAAAAAAACGACCGATGGAAGGGATTTTTATTTTATCGTGATCCAGAAGAATGCTTCCGCCCTGTTGTATGGCACTTATTTCGGGCAGAATGACGGCCCGCAAAGTGTGAGCGAACACGTGGATGGCGGCACGAGCCGCTACGACCAGAACGGGATCATTTATCAGGCCATCTGCGCCAACTGCGGTGCACACAGCCTGACGCCTTTTCCGACCACCCCCGGCGTATGGTCGCCCCGGAACGGTACGGGTGGTCAGGGTTGCAATATGGCCGCAGTAAAAATTGCATTCAGTTTTGCGGGCGTATCCGCCGACCCGAGATCGCTCATCAACGGCCATTACGACAGTTCCGGCTGTGTGCCCCTGGACGTGTTGTTTGTGGATACCCTGCATAACGCAAAACAATACATATGGAATTTCGGGGACGGTACACCAGATACCCTGACTACCTTATTTCAGATCAATCATACGTATAATGCAACGGGCACATTCCATGTGCGGCTCATTGCCATTGATTCCAATTCCTGTAATGTGAGTGATACCGCCTATCTGAACATCCGCGTACGCACCGATAAGGCCATCCTGGATTTTAATATTACCAAATTACCCCCGTGCCAGTCGCTCAACTTCCAATTCGACAATACATCCACCGCGCCTGCGGGCAAACCTTTTACGCCGGATGACTTTACCTGGGATTTTGGGGATGGCACCCGGATTTCCGGCTCCAACAGCATTACACATGCTTATGCCGCTCCGGGCACCTACCCCGTCCGGCTCGTTCTCCTGGATACCAACTATTGCAATTACCCGGACAGCCTGTCGAAAGATCTTCGGGTTTCACCCCTGGTCAAAGCCCAGTTTGAGGTATCTGACGGATGCGCACCGTATAATGCCCTGTTCAATAATACGAGCCTGGCGGGGCAGCAATTCCTCTGGAATTTCGGAGATGGCAGCACGTCTACCGACGTAAATCCCATGCATCTGTATCCGGATACAGGCACCTATATTATTTC
>DASRLM010000684.1:0-5862 GCA_035648455.1 Puia sp.
CCGGGCATATATCCTGTTCAACAAAGAAATATTTCATTCCGGCCAGGGCTTTCTGATGGAATATGGATTTGAAATCAATGGTTCCGTTCCCGACTTCGGTAAAAGTATGATCAGGCGTTTTGGCCATGTCCTTCACGTGCCAGAGCGGAAATCTTCCGGGATGCTTTTTGAATAACTCCAGTGGATCATGGCCGGCTTTGGTTACCCAGTACAGATCCATTTCCATTTTAACTAGGTTTTTGTCGGTATCGTCCAGCAAAATATCATAAGGATAAATACCGCGCTGCGCTTCAAACTCAAAATCGTGGTTGTGATAACAAAACTGGATGCCCGATTTTTTGCAGGTGGCCCCGGCTTTATTGAATGCCTCCGCCAGCGCTTTGTAATGATCCAGGCTACCACGTTCTTCGGCGGACAAATAAGCGCAGACCATGTATTTGAGACCCGCTTCGGCCGCGTCATCCACGGCTTTTTGCCAGTCATGAAGCATCGTGCCCTTCACGATGGCAGGCGTCTTTTCTTCACCTAATCGGTAGTGACCGCTGGGCATAACCAATCCATTGTCTTTTAGAACCTTTTTAAACAACAATGGATCCATGCCGTAAAATTTTTCGCTTCCGGTGTAGGTAGCCCCTTCAACAGAATTATATCCGATTTTAGCCACCTGCTGCAGGGTATGGACAGGATCCTGCTGCATGGCATCACGCACCGTATACAGTTGGAGCCCGATCAGCGGTTCCTGCTTAAACGCATTAACCGGGCCTTTTACAAAAACAGCAGCAGATAAAGCAGAGGCGGATTTGATAAATATTCTTCTCGATGTCATGGTAAATGTTTATGATAAAAACAGTTGATAAATGTAGGGCCTTTAAAACAATTTCCGGCGATTAGCTACATCTCTACTAATTCGGTTAAAAAAATATTATTTATTCCATTGATCGGCACATCCTCATCGCATCCGTTAAATTTATTTCAGGGCATGGGGGATATGTTTTTTAAAAATGATTATCTTTTACAATGCTCATTCTTTCTTACCATCCTGACAAAATACGGAATATGAAAGCTTCCCTTTTTTACCTGTTTATCCTGATGCTGGGCCCGGCAATTTCTGCATTTCACAGCGCTCCTTCCCCAAATTTTCATCCATCTTCAGATCATAAAACGCTGCCCATCGGCTCACCCGCGCCCGACTTCAGTTTGCCGGGAACAGATGGAAAAACGTATAGCCTTTCTTCCTTCAGTAAAGCCGATGTGCTGGTGATCATATTTACCTGTAATCATTGCCCAACGGCCCAGGCCTATGAGGACCGCATCATACAGCTCACGGCCGATTACGCTCCTAAAAATGTGTCCGTTGCAGCCATTATGCCCAATGATCCCACTTCCATCAATCTCGATGAACTGGGATATACGGACATGGGCGATTCCTTTGATGAGATGAAAGAACGGGCAAAAGAGAAAAAATTCAATTTCCCTTATCTCTACGACGGAGAAACGGAAAAAACGGCGCTGGCTTATGGGCCGATCGCTACACCGCATGTTTATATTTTTGATAAAAAAAGAATTCTCCGCTACAGCGGCAGGGTCGATGATATAGAAAAACCCGGCAAAAATCCAACCCGGTTGGATGCCCGAAACGCCATAGATGCCCTGCTGGCAGGCAAACCAGTTCCCGTAGCCACCACAAAAGTTTTCGGCTGTTCCATTAAATGGTCAGAGAAAAGCGACTGGATCGAAAAATCAAAACAGGCGTGGGCCAGGGAACCGGTGAGCCTCGATACCATTGGCGTCTCCGGCATACAGGAGCTATTGAAAAACAAATCTGACAAATTGCGGCTGATCAATGTATGGGCCACCTGGTGCGGGCCCTGCGTAACGGAATTTCCCGAATTCATCATCATGAACCGGATGTACCGCAAAAGGGATTTTGAATTCATCAGCATCAGCGCTGATGACCCTTCCAAAAAAGCCAAGGCCCTTCAATTCCTTCAGACACAACAGGCCTCTACACGCAATTACCTCTTTAACGGCGACAGTAAATACCAGCTTATTGAAGCCATCGATCCGAAATGGCAGGGCGCGCTTCCTTATACCCTGCTCGTTGAGCCTGGCGGCAGGATTGTGTATGCTAAAGATGGTATTATAGATCCCTTCGAACTTAAAAAGGCCATCGTGGATAATTCGTATATCGGGAGGTACTATTGAATTGGAACCATTATTCTCAGCTATTCGGCGTTTCCAACAACCTGTACAGTTCATCCAGTTTTGGTGAAAGAATGATTTCGGTCCTTCTGTTGAGGGCTCTTCCTTCCGGCGTGCCGTTGCTTTGAACCGGATCATACTGGCTATGCCCGGAGGCAATCACCCTGACTGGATCTACCTGGTAATCGGTGGTTAATATGCGCACGATGGAATTCGCACGGGCGGTGCTGAGGTCCCAGTTGTCCTTATATTTTCCCCGAATGGGGATGGAATCGGTATGTCCTTCAATGTCCACGGTAATGTCCGGATTCGTATTCAGCACTTCAGCCAGTTTGCCGAGTGCCTCCTTTCCTTTTGGATTTACCACGGCGCTACCTGATGGAAACAGCAGGTTTTCCTGGAGGCTCACATACACTTTACCATTTTTTATGGCCACGGTCAGCTCGTTGGAATTAAACCCGACCAGCGCATCAGCCATCTTTTTTCTGATTTCCTGGGTGGCTTTTTTCTGCTGATCCATCAGGGATTGCAATTGTTCCAGCCTTTTTTGCTGGTCCGCCAGTTGTTGCTGGCTTTTGGTCAATTGCGATTCCTTGTTGGCTACGTTGGTGGATAACAGACCCGCTTTATTGTTGAGCTGGTTCACCTGGTCGTTCAGGTCGCTGATCTGCCCTTTTTGTTCGGAAACCTGGGTTTCCAGGTTGCTTACCTTCGCAGCGAGCAGGGCGCTGTCGTTCCGCGCCGCCTGCAAGGCAAGCTGGGAGGCTTCAAATTTTTTGGTTGGCACACAACTGCCAAATAATATACTGACTGCAAAGAGAATGAATATCCCATTACGTTTTCTGTTCATCATGCTGTGTATAATTTTAAAGAGTAATACCCTACCATAAAATTAAGCTTTTTAAAACATTCCCGGTAGCTGCCCTTGCTGCCCATTTTTTATTACCAGAACACCGTGTACAAGCCGGCCAGTATGCCCAGGATAACCACGGAACCGAAAATAAAAGCGGGAGAGACTTTAAACTGTTTTGTATCTATTTCGATGGTGTGCGCAGCCATGTCCTTTGCCGGCTTGGAGAGGCTCATGATCACCATAATGATAACGATCAGCACAAAGGTGATGGACATCCTGTCTAAAAAAGGATAATCCGGGAACCTTCCGCTGGTCCAGACCGGAAGAAATTTCAGTACCGTGGAAATGGGTATGGTAAGCAGGGTACCAGTAAGCGCCGCAGCCGTTGTGGTGCGCTTCCAGAAAAACCCCAGCAGGAAAATCGCCAGTACACCGGGAGAAATAAATCCTACATATTCCTGGATGAACTGGTAAGCCTGATCCAGGTTCTTTAAGGCGGGAGCAATTAAGGCAGCAATGGCCATGGCCACGATCACCACCCATTTGCCAATGCCTACCAATTGTTTTTCGGATGCATCCTTTTTTATGTATTTTTTATATATATCCAGGGAGAAAATGGTGGAGATGCTGTTGGCCTTACCGGCCAGCGAGGCCACCACGGCTGCCGTTAATGCTGCAAAGGCCACCCCTTTAAGTCCCGCAGGTAACAAATTCATTAAGGTAGGATAAGCATGATCGGGTTTGATGACACCGTTCTGCATCATCTCGGTATGAAACATCCCGTTTTTATTCAAAACGTACATGGTTATTCCGGGTAATACCACAATTACGGGAACCAGTAACTTTAAAAATGCTGCAAATAAAAGTCCGCTGCGTGCCGTTTTTAAATTCGCGCCCAGCGCCCGCTGGATGATATACTGATTACACCCCCAGTAAGCCAGGTTATTGATCCATAAACCTCCGACCAGTACAGATAGTCCCGGAAGGTCCTTATAAAAAGGATTGTCCTTTTTAAAGATCATGTGAAAATGATCCGGCGCTTCTTTCCTCAGAATGGAAAGGCCTTTTAATACATCCTTGCCGTAACCGAAATGTTCGGAAAGCAGGTTGAGTGCCAGGTATGTGGTCACCAGGCCGCCCACCAGCAATACCAGCACCTGCACCACATCGGTGTAGCCGATCACCTTCATACCGCCCAGGGTGACAATGATGGAAAATATGCTCAGGCCGGCAATGCTCCATCCAAATGATATATCGGAAATGGACGTAATGGCCAGTGCACCAAGATAAATAATGGAGGTCAGGTTTACAAAAACATAGACCAGCAACCAGAATACTGCCATCATCGTGCTCACCTGATCGCTGTACCGGCGGGCCAGAAACTGCGGCATGGTAAAGATTTTATTCTTCAGATAGATCGGAAGAATAAATACGGCAACAATGATCAGGGTGGCGGCAGCCATCCACTCGTAGGAGGAAATGGCCAGTCCCAGCGCATAACCGGACCCCGACATGCCGATAAAATGCTCTGCCGAAATATTGGAGGCGATCAGGGAAGCACCGATGGCCCACCAGGTGAGTGAGCCTTCCGCCAGAAAAAAATCTTTGGAATCGGTGGTCTTGAATTTCTTTTTTTGATAAATATAATAGCCGTAAACAGAGACGACTATGAAATAAATAAAGAATACGACATAGTCGGCCGACTGTAATTTATGCACGGGTTGTATTGCTGATTAAGTGGTTTGAATAAGGGTTCGCCTTAACATGATTTCCGGATGATCAGAACTTCAGCGTTGCCGGTAAATATTTTGCAACGAGACCTTCATAATACGGTCTCAGCACTTTCCAATCCGGAGGCGTGGGCACTTTGGAATATAAATCGTAAGGATTGAATAATTGAACCCATTTCAGCATTTCCCTGTCGTGATCGTCCAGCAGGTACTCATAGGCACCCTCGCGGTGCCAGGCATAAAAGGAATGATAACGCAGCATATACAGGGCAGATTCGGGAAGGGAATCCTTCATCATCTGATAAACATATTCATCGTGGCCCCAGGACATGGTCACATTCCGCAGACCGCAGTTTTGCTTATAAACACCCAATTTGGAATTGAGTTCCGCATCGTTGGAATCCGGGTTCTGACTAAAAAATTCCGGATATACAATCTTATCAGAATGTGCGCATCCTACAGGAAATGTATCGCCGACAACCGCCCACTGGGGTTCCCCGAACAGGCAAAGCACTTTTCCCATATCATGCATCAGTCCAACCAGCACCATCCAGTCCGGATGACCATCCGCACGAATGGCCTCAGAGGTCTGCAGCAGATGCTGGAACTGATCCAGGCTCGTATCGGGATCAGAATCATCCACCAGCTGGTTCAGGAACTGAAAGGCATCCCAGATGGGCATTTCCCTTTTGTTGAATTTTAAAAAATCCGCTCTTTTCTCCTGCACAAAATCATAACTCTGGTAGGTGTGATTCAACCGGTAAAATTCACGCACGGTATCGCGGACCGGTGAATCGTAATTCCTGTATTCTTCCTTTTTCTTGTTATCGGCAGTTTTCTTGTTATCGGCAGTGGTATCAGCTTCAGGATATCTTTTCAGAACATCTTCTTCCCATTCGTCCAGACTTGCAAGCGGAGCAATTTCTGTAGCTGATAAATTTTTCGACATAGACATAGCGGAGCAATTTAGTTGAGATAATGAAACGTTTTTATAAGGCCGGTTTGCTTCCGGGGAAGCCCGGGTAAATTTACGAAAGGTTTCCGGGGATCATAACACGAGGGTCGCCTAAATAATCC